>JAKAAV010000276.1 GCA_021802185.1 Chloroflexota bacterium
ACGACTGCCGCTGGGGCTGGTCTCGGAACAGCGGGTGCGAGCGCAGCGGCAGCCACGTCATCGGCGGCCGCGGGAGCATCGGCGTCGGCAGCGCCCGACGTGGCAGGCGGCGACACGCGGTCGAGCGGAACGCCGCCGAGCTTCGTCGGCCAGCCCATCCTCGCGGCAGTCGCCGTGATCGTCCTCGGGCTGCTCACGGCCGCGGCGGCGACCGCATACGTGCGCGTGAGCGGGCGCTGACCGTCCGGTACCATCTCAGCGTGTCCCGCCCCCGGATCGCCATCACGCTCGCCGATCCCGCACGCTCGCACGACGAGGCCGGCGCGCGGCTGAAGAACGAGCTGTACCTGGATGCGGTTCGCCGCGTCGGCGGCGAGCCGGTCGGGCTCGACGAGGCGGCGCCCGAAGGGATCGTCGCGGAGACGGTGTCGCGGGCCGACGGCGTCCTGCTCAGCGGAGGCACGGACCTCGACCCGGCGCTGTATGGCGAAACACCCGACGGGTCGGTCGGGGTGCGACGGGACCGTGACCGGCTCGACCTCACCGCGTGGCGCGCTGCCGAGGAGCGTGGGGCGCCCGTGCTCGGGATCTGCCGGGGCCTGCAGGCGATCAACGTGTTCATGGGCGGCCGCCTGGTCCAGCACGTCGACGGGCACCAGGGGCCGAGCTTCGGCGAGGGAGATCCCGTCATCCACCGGTTCACGCTCGTGCCCGGCTCGCGTCTCGCCCGCATCCTCGACGGCCAGTCCGGGAACGCCGGCGCCGAGGGAGCGATCGGCGCATCGAACGGCGTATCGTTCGCCGTCAACTCGTACCACCACCAGGCAGTCCGCGCGCCCGATCTCGCCCCGGGCCTCGTCGCTGCCGGCTTCGCGGACGACGGCGGCGGGAAGCTGGTCGAGGCGCTGGAGTCGGCCGACGCACGGTGGATCTTCGCCGTGCAGTTCCATCCCGAGCGTGTCGAGACGACGCCGCACGCGTTCGAGCGGCTCTTCGCGGCATTCGTCGACGCCGCCGCCGAGGCCCGTTCGAGCCGCACCTGACGCGCCGGCGGTGGCACCCGCGTCGCGGGCACCCGCAACGGCACGCGGGCCCCACGACGGCATGCGGCCGGCACCGGCCGGCACCGGTTGGCTACAGGCGACCCGCCTCCACGATCCGCTGGAGGAACTGCTGCGTCCGCGCCTCGCGCGGACGGCTGAAGATCTCGGCGGCAGGCCCCTGCTCGAGGATGACGCCCGCATCGAGAAAGCACACGCGCGTCGCGATGTCGCGGGCGAAGCCCATCTCATGCGTGGCGATCAGCATGGTCATGCCGCCTCTCGCGAGCTCGCGGATCACGTTCAGGACCTCCGCGACCAGTTCGGGGTCGAGCGCGCTCGTGATCTCGTCGAGCAGCAGGAGGTCGGGCTCCATCGCGAGCGCCCGCACGATCGCCACCCGCTGCTGCTGGCCGCCCGACAGCCGGTCCGGGAAGTCGTCGCGCTTGTCGGCGAGGCCGAACCGGTCGAGCAGCCCGACCGCCCGCTCGCCGGCCTCACGCTGCGACATCCCGAGCACCTTGCAGGGCGCCAGCGTGACGTTGGCGAGGACGCTCATGTGCGGGAACAGGTTGAACGACTGGAAGACGATCCCGATCCGACGCCGGACGCGGTTGACGTCGGCGGTCGGAGCCGTGATCTCCTCACCCTCGAGGAACACCCGCCCGGAGTCGAGCGGCTCGAGCAGGTTGATGCAGCGCAGGAGCGTCGACTTGCCCGAGCCGGACGCGCCGATGAGGCAGACGACGTCGTGCTCGGCGAGCTCGAGGTCGATCCCACGGAGCACCGGCGTCGCGCCGAACGACTTCCAGACGCCCTCGACGCGCAGGGCCCGGGCCTGCCCGTTCCCGCTCCCGGCCGGCGCCTGGCCCGACGGTCCCGCCGTCGTCCCGACTCCGCGCGACCCGGTGGTTCGGCTCATCCCCCGCCTCCGCGCGATCCGGTGAGTCGGCTCATCGGCCGCCTCCCCGCGCCGGGCTCGGCACCCCCGTCGCCCTCATCGGGTGCCTGCCAGGAACCGGCGCCGGTCGCGCGCGATCATCACGTCCACCAGCCGCGCGAGCGGGATCGTGATCACGAGGAAGACGAGCGCGGTCACGAGATACGGCGTGTAGTTGAACGCCGCCTGCTGGTCGATCTGGGACTGCCGGAAGATCTCGATCACGCCGATGTAGGACACGAGCACGGTGTCCTTCTGCAGCCCGATGAAGTCGTTGAGGAGCGGCGGGATCACCCGGCGCACGGCCTGCGGCAGCACGACGTACCGCAGCGCCTGGAACTGGGTGAGGCCGAGAGAGCGTGCGGCGGCCTCCTGGCTCGGATGCACCGACTGGATCCCGGCGCGGTACACCTCGGACACGTAGGCGGAGTACACGAGCGTCAGCGCGATGACCGCATAGACGAACGGGTCGGTGGGGATGCCGGCGATCTGGAGCCCGGGGATGCCGAAGCCGAGCAGGTAGATGATCAGGACCCCGGGGACGGCTCGGAAGACGTCGGCGTAGACGGTGGCGAGCAGCCGCAGCGGGAACAGCACCGGACCGGGCAGACTGCGGAGCACCGCGAGCACCAGCGCAAGGACGAGGATCAGCACCTCGGCGATGCAGAACAGCTGGACGTTCACCAGGAACGCCGGGACGATGTCCGGTACCGATTGCGCCCACACCGCACCGTCGAGGAACGAGCGCTGGACCTCGGGCCAGTTCGGGGCGTGGACGACGACCCAGCCGATCAGCCCGAAGAAGACGATCGTGCTGCCGAAGGCGACGAGCGTCGACCTGAACGCGGACCGGTCGTAACGACGGCCGGAACGCGGAGGTCCGCTCGCACGGAGGGACAGCAGATCCCCCGACCCGAGCGGACCTCCTGCCAGCGAGCCGCTCACGCCGGCCGCGACGTCGTGGCCGTCAGGGCTGCAGGACCGGCGCGCTCGCCTTGTCCGCCAGCCACTCCTTCGTGATCTGGTCCAGCGTCCCGTCCGCCTTGAGCGAGGCGATCGCCTGGTTCACGCACGTCGTCAGCGGGCTCCCCTTGGCCAGCACGAGACTGAAGTGCTCCGCGTTCGGGCCCGGCGTCACGGGAAGCTGACCCACGATGACGCTGTTGTCGAGCTGCACGGCCGTGATGTAGAAGGCCGTCGGCAGGTCGGTGACGATGCCGTCGATCTGCTTCGCCTTGACGGCCGCGATCGCGTCGTCGTTCGACGAGTAGACGGACACGGTGGCCGTCGGCGCGATGACGCTCTTGATCGCGGTGTAGGCCGTCGTGCCCTGCATCGCGCCGAGCTTGTACGTCTTGAGATCGCCGATCGTCCTGGCGGACGTGATCGGGTTGCCCTTGAGGGCGACGATCGACTGGGCGACGTAGTAGTAACCGTCGGACATGTCGACGGCCGTGGCGCGCTGCGCGGTGTACGAGACCTGGGCGAGGTAGAAGTCGAACGCCTTCTTTCCCGACGCATACGAGTTGTCGAATGGAACGACGATCCACTTGACGTCGCTCTGCGAGTAGCCGAGCTTTCCGGCCACCGCGTAGGCGACCGCGCTCTCGAAGCCCTGGCCGTTGGTCGGGTCACCGAGCTTCCACGGCTTCGGCGCGGTGCTCGCGTCCGGCTGGAAATACGGCGGGTAGGCCGGGTTGTCCGTACCGATCGTGAGCGTGCCGCTCGTCAGTGTCTGTGCCTGTCCCTTCATGCAGCTCGCGGAGATCGCGACCGGCGACGCGGCGGCCTGCGTGGCCCCTGCGCTCGCCGCGGTGCTGGCGGCCGCGCTCGGGGCCGCGCTTGCGGCGACGCTTGCCGCGGCGCGTAACCAGTTGGGAGACGAAGTAAAGGTGTACCTTGAAGGTGGAACGCTTCGCGCGGCACGGCCCAGCACGGTGGTTTCCGTCGGCAGAGAAGGGC
>JAKAAV010000277.1 GCA_021802185.1 Chloroflexota bacterium
TGACACGCGGCCCGAGGCCTGACACGCGGCCCGAGGCCTGACACGCGGCCCGAGGCCTGACACGCGGCCGAGGGCCTGACACGCGGCCGGATCGGACCGGCCCGGCACCCGCAGCATCGCCGCCTTCCGGCGCCGTTCGATCGCGCTTCGTATCCTTCGCGCCTCTGGTTCGCGCCTCTGGTTCGCGCATGCTTCACGGCTTCGCATCGGATCCGTTTCCGAAACCCGGTAACCGATATCCGGCATGCTAGGATCGCCGGATGCGGAACCCGTTCGCGTTCGGCAGTCCGGTCTCCGGCCTCCAGTTCGGCGACCGCATCGAGGAGACGCGGTTCCTCGTCCGCCGCATCGGCACGGGGCAGAACGTCGTCGTCACGTCTCCCCGGCGGTACGGCAAGACGTCGCTCCTGCTCCACGCCGCGGACGAGGCCCAGCGGATCGAGCACGCGCGCGTCGGCGTCGCGAGCCTCCTCCGCTGCTCCTCACGACGAGACGTCGCAGAAGAGGTGACGCGCGCGGTCGTCGACGGGGCGCTCGGGTGGCTCGTCGGCACTGCCGAGCAGATCAGCGACCGCCTGCGCCGGTTGCCGCGCGTCACGCCGTCGCTCGAGCGCGACGGATGGCGGCTCTCGCTCGCGGTCGGCGCGGCCAACGAGACGTTCCTGGCGGACATCCGTCGCCCCGTCGAGCTGCTCGCGGATTCCGCCCGGGACGGCGTGCCGGTCGGGCTCGTGCTCGACGAGTTCCAGCAGGTCGCGGAGATCGACCCGCAGCTCGGCGGCTTCTTCAAGACGCTGTGCGACGACCTGCCCGGCGTCAGCCTCGTCTTCGCCGGGTCGCACCAGCACATGATGGAGCGCCTGTTCGTCGGGACGGGCGCGGCCCTCAAGAACGCGGCGGAGCCGCTGAGCCTGACCGTCATCCCGGAATCGGAGTCGGTCGCGTTCCTCCAGGAGCGGATGGTGGCCGCCGGTCGCTCGATCGACGGGCGCGCGGCGGGGCTGCTCTACCGGCTCGCCCACGGCATCCCGCACTTCGTCCAGCTCATCGCCGCCGCCGTGTACGACCGCGACGTCGACGCCGCGACCGAGGAGACGGTCCGCGAGGCGATGGTGGACGTGCTGTCGAGGCAGCGCGCCGACCTCGCCTCGCGCTACGAGCTGCTGTCGCCGAACCATCGCCGGCTCGTGGCCGGCCTCGCCGAGCGGCCCGTGCGCGACCCGCTGTCGCGAGCGTCGCTCGTCAGGTTCGGCCTCTCCGCAGCGAGCGCGGCCCGGGCGCGGGATGCGCTGAGGGAGCGCGAGGTCATCGAGTTCGACGCCGACGTCGGCTGGCGGATCGCGGACCCGATCTTCGAGGGCTGGCTCCGCTACGGGCTGCCGCTCGATCTCGGCGCCCGGATCGACGCGTCGGCCATCGGCTGAGGGTGCGGCCGAAGGCCGCGGGTCAGGCCCACCAGCCCGTCGCGCCGCGAGGCCGTCGCGCCGCCAGCCGTCGCACTACCAGCCCGTGACCGCGAACCAGCGCGGCCCGGCAGCCGTCACCCCGGCGAAGAAGACCGCGGGCGCGAGACACGTCGACGGCAGCGAGACGACCTGGTCGACCGTTGCGTCGCCGGATGTCGAGTACGGGACCGGGCTCGACGTCGCGGCGATGGCTCCGCCGCACGTCACGATGGCCTCGCCGGTCGGGATCGGGTTCCGTCCCGCGTTGGCGCCCGAACCCAGGACGAGCCCCTGGACGAGCACGTGCACGCGGCCGTTCGAGAACAGCTGAGCGCTTCCGTGCGCGATGTTCCATGGGAGGCCGCCCGCCGTCACGCCGTCGAGCGTCGTGCCGACCTGCGCCTGCGGCAGGCTCGCAAGGTTCGCGTCCAGCACCTTGACGCCTCCCGAGTCGGCCTGGACGATCGCGACCGTCGCGAGGGAACACGCGAGCGCCAGGGCGAGCGCGACACGCCCCGGCCGCAGCATCTGCAACATCCGAACACCCCCGATGCGGCTGTGGATGCCAGATGCTATCCCGTCGACGTCCCGACGCTTCCCCCAGGCCCCGCTGCTCCCGGATTGCGCATCCCGTCACGCGGAACGGGCGACGCCGGATGAAGGGGCATGCGGCCGCAGCGTCGCCGCCGGACACGTCTCCGCACACGAAGACCGGGGGACGGTGACGTCCCCCGGTCGAACCGGCGAGCTGCGCGTGCCCGTCAGGCGGCGTCGCGGTCCCTGAGCACGGCCACGCCCGGGAGCGTGATGCCTTCGAGGAACTCGAGGGACGCGCCGCCGCCGGTGGAGACGTGCGTCATCTTCTCGGCGAGCCCGAGCTGGTCGAGCGCCGCCACCGAGTCGCCGCCGCCGACCACGACACTCGCGCCCGCGTCCGCGCGATCCGCGAGGAAGCGCGCCATCGCGCGAGTCCCGTCGCCGAACGTCGGGATCTCGAACACGCCCAGCGGTCCGTTCCACAGCACGGTCCTCGCCGGCGCGAGCGCCTCCTCGAACGCCTTGATGCTGTTCGGGCCGACGTCGACGATCGACCAGCTGTTCGGGACCTTGTTGACCTGCACGACCTTGCGCTCGGCGCCGCGCGTGACCTCCTTGGCCACCACGACGTCGGACGGCAGCACGAACGTCACGCCGCGCGCCTCCGCATCGGCGAGGATCCGCTTCGCGTCCTCGACGCGATCCGGCTCGAGCAGGCTCTTTCCCACCGTGTGGCCCTTCGCGACCAGGAACGTGTTCGCCATCCCACCGCCGACGCAGAAGACGTCGCACTTGGCGATCAGGTTCTCGAGGACCTTCACCTTGTCGGAGACCTTCGCCCCGCCGAGCACGGCCGCGAACGGTCGCTCGGGGTTCTCGATGAGGCGCGAGAGCGCGTTGATCTCGCGCTCCATCAGGAAGCCGGCGTACGCGGGGAGGAGCTCGGCCATGCCGACGGTCGACGCATGGGCGCGATGCGCGGTCCCGAACGCGTCGTTCACGTACACGTCGGCGTAGCTCGCCAGCGTCTTCGCGAACTCCGCGTCGTTCGCCTCCTCCTCGGGGTGGAAGCGCAGGTTCTCGAGCAGGATCGCCTGGCCGGGCTTGAGACGCGCGAGCGCGTCGGTCGTGCCGAGGCCGATCGCGTCGCCCGTGACGGGCACGTTCCGGCCGAGCAGCTGCCCGAGGCGCTCCGCGACGGGGCGCAGCCGCATGCTCTCGACGACCTTGCCCTTCGGGCGGCCCAGGTGGCTGGCAAGGATGACGATCGCGCCCTTGTCGAGCAGGTGCCTGATCGTCGGAAGCGCGGCGCGGATGCGCGTGTCGTCGGTGACCTTGCCGTCCTCGAGCGGGACGTTGAAGTCGACCCGCACGAACACCCGCTTGCCGCTGGGATCGAAGTCCCGGACGGTCTGCTTGTCCATGGGAGCCCTCTCGTGTGCCACGTGGCCCCGGCGCAGTTCCGGGGCCACGCAGGCGGGTTGCGACTACAGGCGCTCGGCGACGAACTTCGCCAGGTCGGCGACGCGGCAGCTGTAGCCCCACTCGTTGTCGTACCAGGCCAGGACCTTCGCGAATCGGCCGCCGATCACGAGCGTGTACGCCGCCTCGACGATCGAGGAGCGCGAGTCGCCGCGGAAGTCGCTCGAGACGAGCGGCTCATCGCTGACGCCGAGGATGCCCTGCATCGGGCCCGACGCGGCGGCGCGGAAGGCCGCGGTCAGATCGTCGGCGGTCGCGTCCTTCGCCAGGTCGACCGTGAGGTCGACGACGCTGACGGTCGGCGTCGGCACGCGGAGGCTGAACCCGTCGAGCTTGCCCTTGAGCTCGGGGATGACCAGCGACAGCGCCTTGGCGGCTCCCGTCGAGGTCGGGATGATGTTGAGGCCGGCGGAGCGGGCGCGGCGCGGATCCTTGTGGGCGACGTCGAGGATCCGCTGGTCGTTC
>JAKAAV010000278.1 GCA_021802185.1 Chloroflexota bacterium
GGCCTGGCGGCCGCGCTCGACGGCGCGGTGCACCAGGAGATCGCGGCGCTCGAGCGGGCGCAGGCCCACGGCGAGCGGGGCGTCCTGCTCCGGCGCCTGGGTCGGCGGCGCGCGGCGATCGACGAGTTGGCCACCGCGCGGGACCAACTCGGGCGCCTCGGTGCCGTGCCGTTCCTGACCGCCATCGACCGGGAACTGGCGGCCTGCGGCGTCGCGTCGGGCCGGGGGCGCCACGGATCCGAGGTCACGCTGACGCCCCAGGAGCAGGCGGTGGCGACGCTCGTGGCCACGGGGCTCACCAACCGCCAGGTGGCCGAGCGGCTCGTGGTGAGCACGAAGGGCGTGGAATACCACCTGGGGCACGTGTTCGCGAAGCTCGGCGTGTCGACGCGCACCGAACTGTCCGCACGGCTCGCTGCCGGCGGGTTGCCGCAGCGTGCACGGCCCAACGACTAGCCAACATGGAAGGACCGGCCTGAAGCAGGTCCCTGCATCACCCGCGGCACGGGCCAGCTGGTCGACGACCGCGCAGGGCAGCATGGCCTCGGCTTCGTCGCCCGCGGCGCGAACGACCCGCAGGCCATGTGCGCGGGCGAGGAACTCGTCTACCAGGGCGGTCCTGCCGATCCCCGCCGGCCCCTCGACGAGCGCCTACCGAGCATGGGCCGCCGCCCGCGCTTCGTCGAGCTGCCGGGCAAGGTCCGCGAGCTCGGCCTGGCGACCGACAAACGAGCCTGCGTCGTGGTCGGGCATCTTCACCCCGGTGTCCCCACTCTCCGGGGAGCCTGTGCCTGCCCCGGTGCCGTGGCTACGCCTGCCGCGGATGGATCTGGCACGACCGCAACGACCAAACACTAGGGATTCCCCCAGTGCCAGGGCCGGCGAACGGCGCTAGCGTCGGACAGCAGGCTGAGCTGGCACGGGCCGGCGATCACACGCGCGGGTCCGCGTCCAATACGCCCATGAAGCTCGTACCGATCCGCGGAGCCTCGCGACGACGGGAGTGTGCATGAGACGGAGGCTTTGGCTCGGGTACGTGTCCGCAGCGGTCGTGTTCGTGCTCGCTGCGATGTCCCCGCCGCTGGTCTCGAACTCGAGCGCATCGACGACTCCGGGCCGCCGGGCGATGACGGCTGCCGGTTCGCGCTCGGCAGCGGCCCGACCGGCGGGTGTCGCGGGATCCACGCCGGCCTGGCGAGTTGTCTTCATCAGCCCATCGGTCCAACTCGTCGGGCTGCACGTGTTCGGCCCCCAGGCGGTCTGGGTCGCCGGCTCGGACGGTCACCTCTACGCATGGGACGGGACCGGCTGGAGCCTGCAGCATCCGGACGATGACATCACCGCGCTCGCCGCCGCCGACGTGCACGACGCCTGGGCGGCGAGCGATGACGGGATCCGCCACTGGGACGGCGGTCGCTGGTCATTGGTGAGTCCCGACGGCGGGGTCGGCGCCATCGCCGCCGCAGACCAGAACCACGCGTGGGCGGTCGACACCCGTGGGCTGCTCGAGTGGAACGGGCGCGCGTGGGCCTCCGGGCCGATGCCGTCGGGCGTCGTCCTCGGGTCGGTCGCCGCCACCGACGCGACGCACGCCTGGGCGGCGGGCACCGCGCCGAACGGGCGCGGCGAGGCCGTCAACTGGAACGGGTCGGCATGGCTGGAGACCACGCTCCCCCAGCCGCTCTCCGCGATCTACGCCGCGGATCCCGCGCATGTCTGGGCGGTAAGTCCCGAAGGCGGCGTCTTCAGGTGGGATGGCACCGGCTGGCACGAAAGCGCGGAACTCCACCTGGACCTCGCCGCCATCACGGGCGATCACGCCGGCCACCTGTGGGCGGCCGCGCGCACGGGCGAGATCCTCGCATTCCACGACTCACGCTGGACGATCGCGTATCGCGCACCGACGGTGCTCCGCGCCATCGCCGCCGTCGACGCGGGCGAGATCTGGGCGATCGGTTTCGACACGGTGTACGCCACCCTGGCATCGGACGATGTGTCGCAGTGGAGCAGTGTCGGGCCGTGACCGGATCGGACCCGAGCGCGTTCAACTCCTCGGGGGTTGTCGGAGACGACCGAACGATTGGCGCAATGGGGCGCGTGGCGGCGCATGCGCCCGTGGGGGATGCCCTGTGGACCGACCGACGAGCCGACCGTGGCCCCGATGAGGCGCGGCCTCGTCCACCGCTCTGGCCGGCGCCCGACGCCCATGACGACACCGACGGAAGCGAGGAGGCACCGACCGCGGGAGCGGAGGCTTGGGATCTGCGGCCCCTCGTCGAGGCACTCGGCGAAGGGGCGGCGCAAGCGAAGCGCATCGGCGAGACTCGCCTCGCCCACCGCTTGCGCGACCTGCTCGTGCAGGCGAGACCCAGTCTGCTCCTTCACGTGGATCGCGCGCGGTGCGGGTCTGGGGCGTCCCAGCGGGAGGCGTACGCGGCCGAGGGTCTGCTTCGCTGGCAGCACGCAGCACTCCTCGGCGGTCTCGCGCGGCTCGAGATCCAGCTGTTCGACCTGGGACGAACCGACCCGAGTCACCGCCAGCTGGACGATCTGAGCGCGCGACTGTTCGGCCTCGCGGCCCTGCTCAACTCGCATGTCGAACAGGAGCGGGCGCTTGCTTTCCACTCCGACGAGGGGCCGGAATGGGCTTCACGTCCGTACCCTGGGCGATGCGAGGAACGCCGACGCGACCTCGCCGCGGGCCCCGCGCGCGAGCCGCACCGCCCGGCGGTCACCGTCCGGCGACAACACCGTGGGCTCCAGAACGTCCTGTGGAGGCTGGAGAGTCTTGCGACCCTGACGCCAGCGCTCGCCGACCCGGGCCTCGCAAGCGCCTTGCGCGGCCTGCTCGATGCGGCCGCGACCACGCTCATTCCTCACTTCGCCTGGGAGGAGCGAAGCCTCTTCCCCGCGCTGGACGACATGATCGGGGCCGCGGGGTTGTCGCGCCTTCTGCGCCTCCAGCATGCTGAGGTGCGCGACGGGGTGGAACGCGTCGACGCGGACTGGCTCCTGCTGTGCCGGGGTGAGCGCCGGCTCGATCGTGACGATCCGAGTGGCCGATTGCACAGCCTGCGGGCGCTGCTCGAAGCCCACCTCCAGCAGGAGGAGGCGGTGCTGCTGCCCATCCTGTTGAGCGGCGACGAGCCGGCTCGCGGACAAGTCCCGATCTCGTCCCGTCGGTGAAGCCGCCCCGCGAGTTCGGACTGGCCAGAGACCGGCAGCAGCTGTTGCTGAGGGGGAATGGAGCGGGAGACGGGATTCGAACCCGCGACATCTTGCTTGGGAAGCAAGCACTCTGCCAACTGAGTTACTCCCGCTCGGGAGCAGCGGGATTCTACGGGTCGGGGCCCAGCAGCGTCAACGCGAGCACGCACTCGCGATCGGAGTGCTCACCGACGCCGCCGGACGCGAACCCCTCCCGCAGGCGGCTGCCGGTGCTGGCCCGAGCGCGAGCCGGGGAAGGTCGAACTTACCCTGCGGGGGATCGAGCAGCTGCTCGCGCTCGAGGAGCTGGCCGGTCACGGTCGGGTCGCGCTCGTCTGTGCATGCCCTCGACGGTGACATAGTCGCTGGCCGATTACACGAAGTGGCGAAACCTCTTGACAGCGGGACTTCACCAGAATGATACTGCACATACCATGGTGAAGGAGGCCACGTCCCCGGCCCTTGCCGACATCGAGCCCGTGCGGGAGCCAGGCGCCGCGCCGCCGTTCGACGACGCGTTCCTCGAGCGGCTCGGATCGGAAGTGCGACGCCTCCGGAAGCAGCGCGGTCTGACGCTGGACCAGATGGTGGAGCGGTCCGGCGTCAGCGCTGGCGCTCTGAGTCAGCTCGAGCGCGGATACGGGAACCCGGAGCTCGCGACCCTCGTGCGCGTGGCGCACGCACTGGGGGTGTCGGCCGCCAGCATGCTGACGAGCAGCCCG
>JAKAAV010000279.1 GCA_021802185.1 Chloroflexota bacterium
CGCACCGTGGCCGCTCGGCGGGCGCACGGTCGTCCCTGATCGTCCGAGGCAGCAGCCGCTCGGTCGGCGCGGTCGGCCCGGATCGTCAGGGGCAGCAGCCGCTTGGCGGGCGCACGGCCGGCCCGGATCGTCGGGGGGCGCCGGCCGCCCGACGTCCACGCGCCTGCTCGCCGTCAGTCGGCCGTCCGCGCCCCGCCCGGATCGTCGTCCAGGTCCGCCTGCCGGTGCACCTCGGTCAGGGAATCGGTGAGCGTGGGTGGGACCGGGACGCGCACCCGGTGTCCCTCGCGCTCCGCCACTCGCCGCGCCGCCCTGACCGCGACCGTCCGCGGATCCGCGGACGCCCGGTTCAGGTAGTAGAAGAAGAAGCTGGACAGGACCGCGGCGAAGGGGATCCCGAAGATCGCGCCGGGGATCCCCGCGAGCTTGCCTCCCACGATGACGGACCCGAGGACCACGAGCGGGTGGATCCCGACGGTGCCGGCCAGCAACCGCGGCTGCACGACGTTCATGACGATGAACCAGCCGGCCCACATCACGACGAGCGATGGAACGATGGCGCTGGGCTGGCTGATGACGGCGTCGATGACCGGCGGGGCCCACGACACGAACGGCCCGAAGAACGGGATCGCCTGGAGGATGCCCGACGCCGCGGCGACGATCGGCGTGTAGGGCAGGTTCAGCCACGTGCCGAGGGCGGCGGCGAGGGCGCCGTACATCACGCCCATGATCGCCTGGCCGCGGAGGAAGCCTCCGAACGAGCGCGACACGCTCCGCTCGAACAGCCGGAACTCCTCCGCGTACTGCGGCGGCACGACGCGAACTCCGAAGGCCAGGATCCGGTCGCGGTCGAGGACCATGTAGAGCGACAGGAACAGGATGATGAGGACGTTCCCGAGCAGCCCGAGGCCCGCCAGGGCGAAGCCCGACACCGGCACGGCGACGGCAGGCAGGTTGCGCAGGAAGTTCTGCACCTCGGACGCGACGTCGATCCGGATGCCGACCTGGTTCAGCCGCGGCTGGTACTCCTGGAGGATCTGGAGCAGGCGCGCCTGCAGCTCGGGAGCACCGGCGATGAAGGTCGTGATCGAGTTCGCGAGCACCTGCGCCATGTAGAGGGTGAGCAGCGCGAGCACGACGAGCAGCAGCCCGTACGTGAGCAGCACCGAGATGCCGCGCGGCAGGCCCGGCGTGAAGCGCTCGAGCAGCGACGCGACAGGCGACAGCACGAACGCGAGCAGCCAGGCCAGGAAGAAGACCAGCAGGATGTCGCCGAAGAACAGCAGGAGGTTCGCGAACAGCCCGACCAGGACGAGCGCGACCGCGAACGTGCCGAGGACAAGCAGGGCGTCGAGCCAGCGGCGCTCGCGTTCCGTGATCCCCGTGCGCGGCGGTGCAGCCTCTGGCGCCATGCCCTGAGTCTACGACGCGGGTTCCGGGCTCAGGGGAGTGCCGGCTCGCGCTACCGCTCGACCGGACCGAGCCCCATCCGTTCGTGGCAGACGGCGATCGTCTCGCGCGCCATCGGCTCGAGACGTGCCGCGCCGGCGCGCAGGACTTCCTCGACGTACCCCGGACGCTCGGCGAGCTCCCGGCGCCGCTCCCTCGCTCCGGCGAACGTCTCGATGATCCGGTCCGCGAGCAGGCGCTTCGTGTCGACGCAACCCGTCCGCGCGGTGCGCTCGCCGTCCCAGATCGCCTCGTACTCGAGCGGGCTGAAGAAGCGGTGCAGCTGGCAGACGTTGCAGACCTCGGGTCGGCCCGGGTCGGTCCGCAGGATCCGCTGCGTGTCGGTGACCATGCTCATCACCTGGCGCCGGATCACGTCGGGCTCGGCGAAGATGTCGATGACGTTTCCCAGCGACTTCGACATCTTGTTGACGCCGTCGGTGCCCCTGACGACGGGCGCGTCGCTGAACACCGCCTCGGCCTCGATGAAGTAGTCGCCATACCGCGCGTTCCAGGCGCGCACGATCTCGCGCGCCAGCTCCAGGTGCGCCGCCTGGTCCTTGCCGACCGGCACGTACCTCGCGTGGTAGATCGCGATGTCGGCGGCCTGCAGCACGGGGTACGTGAGGAGTGCGTGGTTGATGTCCTCGGGCTGATAGCGCCGCTTCTCCTTGAACGAGGGCGTGCGCTCGATCCACGTGACCGGCACCACCGACGAGAGCAGCCACGTCAGCTCGGTGTGCTCCGGGCGATCCGACTGGCGGAAGAGGATCGCGCGCTCGGGGTCGAGGCCGAGCGCGAGCAGGCCGAGCGCCATCTCGTGCGTGTTCCGCCGGATCAGCTCCCCGTCGTGCGTGCTCGTCAGCGCGTGGTAGTCGACGATGCAGTAGATCGCGTCATGCGATTCCTGCATCGCGATGTAGTTCGCGAGCGCGCCCAGGTAGTTCCCGACGTGCGGCAGACCCGAGGGCTGGATGCCGCTGAACACGCGGCTTCGAGGGAGATCGCGCACCGGCGTGCCGGCCGACGGAACCGGGGCCGTGGTGGGCTGGACGGCGCCGGAGGCGGCTCGGGCCGAAGTGACCGCGTCGGGCGCGGCTGGCCCCGCGGTGGGCGGCTCGGGGGTTGTCGTCATCGATTCGAGTGTAGCGGAGGACGTCGGACCGACGCGGAGCGCCGACGTGCGCCGACCCTGCTCCCGACGCCGAACGCCACATGCGCAGGGCGCCGCCTCAGCCGCCGCGTGCCGTCGCGTCTGCCGCCGCGTGCCGCCTCAGCCGCCGCGTGCCGTTGTGCACGCGCGCCGCCTCGGGCGCGGCCGCCTGAGGTATGACTTCCGCGTGTTCGTGCTGTACGCGGTCGTGATCGGGCTCGTCCTCGGACGCGTGCTCGGCGGCCGCCTGGACGGGCTCGCATCGCTCTCCTTCCGGTGGCCGTGGGTCGCCGTCGCCGGGCTCACCGTCCAGGTCGGCCTCTTCGCCGTGCCATCAGGCGCCGTGCTCGACCAGGTCGGCCCCGCGATGTACGTCGCGTCGACGGGCGCCGTGCTCGTCTTCGTGGTCGCGAACGCCCGCCTCCGCGGGATGCCGATTGTCGCGCTCGGAGCGGCCCTCAATCTCGTCGCGATCGTGGCAAACGGGGGCATGATGCCGGCGAGCGCCTCGGCCCTGAGCGCGGCGGGCCTCGAGCCGTCGAGCGGGTTCACGAACAGCAACGTCGTCGCGTCGCCCGCGCTCGCGCCGCTCGGCGACGTGTTCGCGATCCCCGCGTGGATGCCGCTCGCCAACGTGTTCAGTGTCGGCGACGTGCTCGTGGCGCTCGGGATCGCCGTCGTCATCGCCCGGGGGATGCGGTTGCCGGCCAGGCAAGGGTAGGGGGCCGAGGTCGGCCGGCACACCGCGGATGGTGCGTGCGGGCACCGTACTGGTACCTCCGTCCGCCTCCCGGCGGGTCTGCGGGGTACGAGTGTCCCATGGCGACGCGCCGAGCCCGACGGTTACCGTGCACCCCGCAGCCGTGGATGCTGCCCGGGGATCCCCCCGGAATCGGAAGGGCCACGACGCCGATCCTGGCGCGCGTCGTGACCCAGCGGCGACGGTCCCCGTCGTCGCAACCGCCTTCGCGCCGGTGCGGTGGTGAGATGAAGCGCTCGTTCGAAGTCGCAAAGTTCCGGATCCTGCTCGCGCTCGCGGCGATCGGCAGCTCGGCCCTCGTGCTCGAGGCGGGTCGGCGCTGGCTCTAGCGCGCGGGCGACCGCGCGGAGGGCGCATGCCCTGACGCGCCTGCAGGCCGCGCTCGTCACGGCCCGCCGGATGCGGCCAACCAGCCTCACGGACTACCAGGGACCGCCGGGTGACCGGCGGTCTCGTGGCGTCCAGGGCCGGCATCGCCGCAGCGACCAGCGCTCGGCCGCGAGGCGGCCGGCATCGCCGCAGCGACCAGCGCTCGGCCGCGAGGCGGCCGGCATCGCCGCAGCG
>JAKAAV010000280.1 GCA_021802185.1 Chloroflexota bacterium
TGATCTCGCCGCTCGCCGCCCCCGCGTCCGCCGGGCCGGTCGTGCGCGCTTCCTCGGGCCGCATCGTCCCGCTGCGCGTGCCGGGGGCGTCGCCCGTCCTGCGCGGCGGCCTGTCGCTGCTCGCTCCGTCGGCGCGCGGGCGCGCGTCCTCGTGGCATCTCGACGGCCTCGAGACCCGGCCCGGGTCCTCCGGCACGGAGCTTGCCGTCTCGATCGCGATCGCTCCCGCGGACCGCGTCGCCGCGGAGTCCCGCCTGGCGGCGCTCGGCGGCGCAATCGCGAACCGCGACTCCCGTGGGGTCGAGGCGTACGTCCCGGCCGCCGCGCTCGACGCACTCGCTGCCGTGCCTGGAGTGACCAGCGTCCAGCCCATCCGGCGGCGTGTCCCGGCCGCCGCGCTGTCGACCGCAGTGTCGCTGCACGGCGCGGACGCGTGGCAGGCGGCGGGCGTGACGGGGGCCGGCGTGAGGGTGGGGATCATCGACGGCGGGTTCTCGGGGCTCATGCCGCTCCTCGGCGTCGACCTGCCGTCGGCAGTCGTCGCTCGCTGCTACTCGTCGGTCGGCGCCTACTCGTCAGATCCGTCGGCGTGCGCAGATGGTGAGAACCATGGGACGGCCGTCGCGGAATCCGTCGCGGCGATCGCACCGGGCGCGTCGCTCTGGATCGCGGACCCGATCTCCCAGGATGACCTCCTCTCGACGATCGACTGGATGACGTCGAACGGGGTCCGCGTCATCAACGCCTCGTGGACCGACAGCGGCTTCGAAGGGCCGGGTGACGGGACGAGTCCGTACGCCGGAAACGCGTACGACCTCGTCGACCGAGCCGTGTCGCACGGGGCACTGTGGGTCAATGCGGCGGGCAACTCGGGCGAACAGGGCTGGGTCGGGCCGTGGCGCGAAAACGCCGGCGGCTGGCTCGAGTTCTCGGGGACGCAGACCGCGGACCGTCTGACGCTCCAGCAGGGAGACCATGTCGTCGTGTCCATGCGCTGGTCGGATCCGTGGGGACGCGCGTCCGACGACTACGACCTCGGGCTGTACCAGGCTGGAGTGTCGGCACCCGTCGCGTCATCGAGCGACGTCCAGAACGGCGCCGGCGACCCGGTCGAGACCCTCGAGTACGACGTTCCGGTGAGCGGGACATACGAGATCGCCGCTCACCGGCACAGCGGGGGCGCGGCGGCCCGGGTCCAGGTGCTCGTGCAGTCCGAATCCGAATCGCCCCTGCAGTTCTCCGTCGCGAGCGACACCCTGACTGCGCCGGCGGACGGGCGCAACCCCGGGATGCTCGTCGTCGGTGCGGTCGGCGTCACGAGTCCGGGCGAGGTCGAGCCGTACAGCGGCCGAGGGCCGACCGTGGACGGCCGCATCAAGCCGGACATCGTCGCGGCAGACTGCGCCGACACGCACACCTACGCGCCATTCTGCGGCACGAGCCAGGCGACGCCATTCGTGTCGGGGGCGGCCGCAGATGTCCTCTCCGCCCATCCCTCGTGGACGACGACGCAGCTGGTGGCCTACCTGACCTCGCACGCCGTCGCCATCGGATCGCCCGTCCCGAACTCGAGCGCCGGATATGGGCGTCTGACGCTCGGGGCCGTACCGAACGTGCCTCATGCGCTCCGGTTCGTCCAGAGCCCGGTCGGCGGCGTCGCCGGCTCCGATCTCGCCCTGCAGCCCGTGGTCGAGGTCGTGGATGCGGGCGGCGAGCGCGTGACCGCGGGACCGGGCGCGTCGGTCCCGGTGTCAGTGACCGCCGTGGATGCGGCAGGCGCGAGTGTCGGGCTGTCGTGTACGGGCGGGACGACGGCCGCGGCGGCGGCCGGCCTCGCTCGCTTCTCGGGGTGCTCGGCCGCGGCGACGGCGTCGGGTGTCACGCTCGTCGCAACAAGCGGCACGCTGGCGCCGGGGACGTCGCCGCCGTTCGACGTTCTGCCGCCGGGGACGCCGATCGCGTCGATGTCGCTGTCGACCGGGACGCCGGTCATCACGTGGGGCGGGACGGCGACTCTTGCGATGCGCGCGACCGGCGCGCCCGCGAAAGCCCTCGGATTCCGACACGTCACCCTCCAGGTGTCATCCGACGGCATCGCGTGGCAGGCGGTGGCGTCGCTCGAGACATCCGCGGACGGCGCGGCGACGGGCACGTACCGCCCGGCCACCAACGCGTGGTATCGCGCCGTGCTCGCTCCGTCGGCGGACCTGGGACCGGCGGTCTCTGGGTCGGTGCGCGTCGCCGTGCGGCAGACCGCCCTGCTGCGTCCCGTTCCAGCGACACGCACGATCGCACGCGGCACCAGGGTCACCTTTGCCACGACCGTGCGACCGCTGCGGTCGGGCCTGCCGGCGCCGGTGGTCCTGTACGACGTCTACCGACTCGTCGCCGGGCGGTGGCAGCTCGGGGCCGAGCGCCGCATCGCGGCGACGAGCGGCATCGCGACACTGACCTGGACGTTCGGGACGGCGGGCTCGTGGTACGTGCGGTCGTCAGCGCTCCCCACGTCGCTCAACGCGAACAGCGTCTGGTCGCCGCTCGACCGATACGTGGTCCGATGAACCCCGGCTGACGCCGGGCAGGCCGTCGGACGTCGGCGCCTGAACGCGCCGCCTGGACCGTGCCGATGGACACGCCCCGATGGGAGGCGGACGGTACGCCGTTCGGGTGATGTGCCACCGAACCGCCAAGAATACGGTAGCCATCGAGGACGGCGGTGTTCCCCCCGCGCCGCCGCCCCCTTCCTCTTCGGACCGCCACCCTTGCGACCGCTCGACCTGGAGCGACCCTGTCGCACGCTTCGCGGGAGCGGGGTCGCGGGAGCGGGAACGTCAGCGGCCGAGGATCCTGAAGCGCTTCCGCGGAGCCCCGGGTTCCTCTTCGGATTCGGGGACGCCGGCCACGATCGATGCGAGCCGGGCGAGCCGCTCGGCGGGCTCGGAGCGAGGGGCCGAACGAACGACCGGGATCCCCTCGTTGACGGCCTTCCCGAACAGCAGGTCGTGGTGCGGGATCTCGAACGTGATCGACGTGCCGAGCGTCTCCTCGATGTCGCCGAGCTTGAGTGGCTCGTGCGCGAGGAGATGGTTGACGACGTGCAGGGTGCGGTCGGAGAGGTGGCGCTCGCCGAGCACCTGTTCGATCGACACCAGGGCTCGAAGCGACGGGATCTCGGGCAGGGTCACGAGCACGATCCGGTCGGCGGCGGCGAGGAACGCAAGCGTCCGCGTGTCCGGGGACGAGCCCGCGTCGACGACGACATACCGGTAGATCGGCCGCAGCTCGTCGAGCGCGCCGACGATGCCGATGGCGGTGAGCCGGTCGGCCGTGTCGAGGTCGTCCGGAAGGCAGAAGACGTCCAGCGTTCCGTACCGCTCGCCGGCGCCTCGCACCGAGGACTCGTCGGAGCCTGCCGCGAGGTCGGTGATGTCGTGCCGGGGGGTCAGGTCGAGGTGGATCGGCACCTGCCCGATGGGGAGCGCCAGGTCGACGAGCGCCACCTGCGCGGGCTGTCGCTCGGCAAGCGCCACCGCGACGTTCACTGCGAGCGTCGTGACGCCGACGCCGCCCTTTGCGCCGACGAACGCGATGATCTCGTGGGGCCGCTCCGACACGCCGGCGTCGTGCTTGACCGGTGCCCCGCCGCCCGAGAGCTGGAGGCGGACGCCGAGCGCGTCAACCCGGGCAAGCAGCTCCCGCGCATCCCAGGGACGGGCGATGACGTCGTCCGCGCCGGCCTCGAGCAGCCGGATCCGCTCGTCGACGTCCGCGGTCCGCGTGAAGCACAGGATCGGGATCGGGGCAGTCGATGGCTCGGACCGGATCTCGTGCACGACCTGCGCCGCGCTCGGCAGGACCGGCGCCGCCGGTTGGGGCGAGGGCGCGCGTGTCACCTGGTAGGCG
>JAKAAV010000281.1:0-3283 GCA_021802185.1 Chloroflexota bacterium
CCGAGCTCACCGTCCCGGGCCACCACGCCCCGTGGATCGTCGAGATCCTCCTCGGCCCGCGCGACGAGCCGAGCCTGCTCGTGCCCGCGCGCGACGTCTGGGCCCGCCCCCGCATCCTCGCGACCGCCGCGCCCGGCATCGAGGCCGACGAGGCGCTGCTCGCCGACCTCGGCCGGGCGAGCCGCCTCTACCCCCCGCTCGACGCGGCGCTGTCCTCGCCGCGCCCCGACGCCCTCTCGCTCGACGCCGACGGAGCGCACGCGTTCCTGCGCGAGGCTGCCCCACTGCTCGCGGACGCGGGCTTCGGCGTGCTCGTGCCGTCCTGGTGGCGAAGCCGCAGGCGCCGGCTCGGACTGCGTGTCCGGGCGCGCGGACGGACGACCCAGCCGAGGACTGCCGTCGGCCGGGGCGTCGACGCGCGGGCGATCGTCGAGTACGAGATCTCCGCCGCGCTCGGCGACGCCGCACTGTCGGAGGACGAGCTGCGAGCGATCGCGAGGCTCAAGACGCCGCTCGTCCAGGTGCGCGGCGAATGGGTCGAGGTGCCACCGGACGAGATCGCCGCGGCGCTCGCCGCGATCGGGGGGCGAGGTCGGAGCGGCGTTCGTACGGCCACCGTCGCCGAGTTCCTGCGCGACGCGCTCGCACCTCGCGCCGATCTGCCGGTCGTCGCGGTCGAGGCGGGCGGGTGGGTCGAGCGGCTCCTGGCGGGGGCCGACGTCCGGACCTCGGAGGCCGGCGCGGCGCATGAAGAGGACGTGCCGACGCCGCCCGGGTTCCGCGGGGAGCTGCGGGGGTACCAGCGCCGCGGCCTGGCCTGGCTCGCGTTTCTCGACCGCCTCGGGCTCGGCGCGTGCCTGGCGGACGACATGGGACTGGGGAAGACCGCCCAGGTGCTCGCGCTGCTGGTCGCCCAGCGCGACGGCGCCGGACGGGACGGCGGCCCGACGCTCGTCGTCTGCCCGATGTCTGTCGTCGGGAACTGGCAGCGCGAGGCGGAGCGGTTCACCCCGTCGCTCCGGGTCCACGTGCACCACGGCGCGGAGCGGCTCGTTGGGGAGGACCTGGCGACGGCAGCGGGCCAGGCGGATGTCGTGATCACGACGTACGCGACGGCTGCGCGCGACGCGCACGACCTCGAGCGGGTCGACTGGGAGCGTGTCGTCCTCGACGAGGCGCAGGCGATCAAGAACAGCGACACGCGCCAGTCGCGCGCCGTCCGGCGCCTGCCGTCGGGCACGCGAGTGGCCCTCACCGGCACCCCCGTCGAGAACCGCCTTACCGAGCTGTGGTCGATCCTCGACTTCCTCAACCCGGGCCTGCTCGGGTCGGAGGCCGCGTTCCGCGACCGGTACGCCATCCCGATCGAGCAGGACGGCGACGACGAGGCGGCCGAACGTCTTCGACGGCTCACGAGCCCGTTCATCCTCCGGCGCCTGAAGCAGGATCCGGCGATCGGCCTGGAGCTGCCGGAGAAGCTCGAGATGACGGTGTCGTGCAACCTGACGCGCGAGCAGGCGAGCCTGTACCAGGCCACGGTCGACGACATGCTCGAACGGATCGATGGCACGGAGGGGATCCGGCGCAGGGGCCTCGTGCTCGAGACGATCGGCCGGCTCAAACAGGTGTGCAACCACCCGGCGCAGGCGCTCGGCGATGGGTCGCCGCTTTCGGGTCGGTCGGGTAAGCTCGCCCAGCTCGAGGACATCCTGGAGGACGCGCTCCCGTCGGGAGACCGCGTGCTGATCTTCACGCAGTACGCATCGTTCGGCGAGATGCTGCGGCCCTACCTGCGCGACCGTTTCGGCCGGGAGGTGCTGTTCCTGCACGGCGGGACGCCTCGAGGCATGCGCGACCGACTCGTCGAGCGGTTCCAGGCCGGGCTCGCGCCGGTCTTCATCCTCTCGCTCAAGGCCGGCGGGAGCGGCATCAACCTGACGGCGGCCAACCAGGTCGTGCATTTCGACCGGTGGTGGAACCCGGCCGTCGAGGACCAGGCGTCGGATCGCGCCTACCGGATCGGGCAGACGCGGCAGGTACAGGTCCGGAAGCTCGTGTGCACGGGGACGATCGAGGAACGGATCGCCGAGATGAGCGAGGCCAAGCGTGAGCTTGCCGCGCGGATCGTCGGGGCCGGCGAGCGCTGGCTGACCGAGCTGTCGACGGGCGAGCTGCGTGAGCTCCTCTCGCTGTCGGCGGATGCCGTGGCGGAGGGGTGACCATGGGGTCGACATCCGCGCACCGACCACTGCCGTCGTCGCCGGTGGCGGAGGGCTGAAGATGGGCTGGCGGGACTGGGAGGACTGGCCGCGGCCGATCCCGGTGGAGCACGGGATACGGGCGCGCAGCCAGCGCGGGCAGATCGGCGAGACCTGGTGGTCGCGCCGCTTCGTCGAGGCGCTGTCGACGCGGGCGGACGAGGGCCGGCTGGCTCGCGGCAAGCGGTACGCCCGGGCCGGCCAGGTCGTGTCGCTCGACATCGCGCGGGGAAGGGTCAACGCGAAGGTCCAGGGCTCGCGACCCGCGCCGTACGTCGTCGCGATCACCGTGCCGGTTCTCGGCGATGCGCAGTGGCGGGCGGTCGCGTCGCACATGGCGTCGCGTGCCCGGACGCTGGCGAGCCTGCTGAACGGCGAGATGCCGCACGAGGTCGAGGAGTCGTTCCTCGCGGCCGGCGCCGACCTCTTCGGCGTCGCCGGGATCCGGGCCGCCTGCACCTGTCCCGACGACGCGCCCGTGTGCAAGCACATCGCCGCCGTGTTCCTGCTGATGGCCGAGGCGTTCGACCGCGACCCGTTCCTGATGCTCGCCTGGCGGGGACGCCGGCGGGACGACCTGCTGCGGGAGCTGCGGGCGATGCGGACGACCGAGAGCCGGCTGGAGGCCGCCGAATCGGGGGCGGCGGTCGCGCCCGGCGAACCGGAGGCCGCGGAGTCGACGCCGGCGCCCCGCCCGGCACGAACGGCCGGAGAGAGGAGGTCGTCGCCGGGTGTCGCCTCGGGTGGGGCTCCCGAGCCCGCCGTTCCCGGCGCCGGCATCGAGGCCGGGCGGGCCCGGTCCGGCGCGAACGGCATGGATCCCGCCGCTGTCGCCGCCTTCTGGGGATCGGGTGCCGATCCCGCGGAGCTGCGCGTGCTCGTCCGGCCGACGACGCCGCCCGATGCGATCCTGCGCGACGTCGACGACGACACCCTCGTGGAGCTCGGGGGCGAGTTCCTGGAACGCCTGCGCCCGATCTACGAGTCGTTCGTCCCGGTCGCGCGGCACCGGCTGGACCCGGCCG
>JAKAAV010000281.1:3293-3879 GCA_021802185.1 Chloroflexota bacterium
CCCGGCCGCCGACGAGCCATCGACGCGCGGACGCTCGGGATCGCAGCGGTCTGCGACACGCACGGCACGTTCGAGGCCTTCACCGGCCGGCTTCGAGTCGATCACCAGGTCGGAAGCGCCAGGATCCCGCCGTCCACGACGAGGTTGACCCCGGTCACGAAGCGAGCCATCGGAGAGACCAGGTACAGGACCGCGTCGGCGACGTCGTCCGGCTCCACGAGTCGCCCGAGAGGTACCTTCGCCAGCCATCGGCGCATGCCGTCCGGCCAGTCGTCCTCGAGGCCTGCCCGTCGTACCAGGCCGGGGGACACCGCGTTCACCCGGATCTGGTGATCCCCGAGCTCGAGCGCCGCGGCGCGGGTGTGCATGAGGACCGCCGCCTTGCTCGCGCTGTAGTGGCTGTGTCCAGCCGCCGGCTGCAGCCCTTCGATCGACGCGATGTTGACGATCGAGCCCGGCGTGCCGCTCGCGACGAACACCCGCGCGACCTCGCGGGTGCACAGGAAGACGCCGCGCGCGTTCGTCTCCAGCATCTCGTCCCAGTCCGAGGCGGAGAGCGCGAGGAACGAGCCGACCGGCTGGACCC
>JAKAAV010000282.1 GCA_021802185.1 Chloroflexota bacterium
CATGAGCATCGGCGCTTCGCCCGTGCGACACGACGGACGGCTTCCCGGCCACCTGCGTCCCGTCTCGATCGAGCTCGGGGTCCAGAAATGGGCCGAGGGATCGTGCCTGATCCGCGTCGGCGACACCCACGTCCTGTGCGCGGCGACGGTCGAGGAGCGCACGGCGCCGCACCTCCGGGGCAAGGGCGTCGGCTGGGTCACCGCCGAGTACTCGATGCTGCCGCGCGCCACGTCCGAGCGGACGCCGCGCGAGGCCGTGCGGGGGCGGCAGGGTGGCCGGACGCAGGAGATCCAGCGGCTCATCGGTCGATCGCTTCGGGGTGTCGTCGACCTCGCCAAGCTCGGCGAGCGCAGCATCTCGATCGACTGCGACGTCATCCAGGCGGACGGCGGCACGCGGACGGCATCGATCACGGGCGGCTACGTGGCGCTCGCGCTGGCTCTCCGGAACGCGGGTCGCGAGTCCGTCATGACCAGCCGGGTCGCCGCTGTGAGCGTCGGGATCGTGGAGGGACGGCCGGTCCTCGACCTCGACTACGAGGAGGACTCGAACGCCGAGGTCGACTTCAACGTGGTCGGCACGGACGCGGGCACGTACGTGGAGCTGCAGGGCACGGCGGAGGGCAAGCCGTTCGACCGCGCGTCGATGGCCACGCTGCTCGCGCTCGCCGACGAGGGACTACGGGCGCTGTTCGACGCGCAGGCCGAGGCGCTCGCGCGCGCGAGGCGCTGAGTGGCCGGATCGGAGGCACCCTCCGGCGACGACGCGGCAGTGGGCGGGCGCGGGGAGCCCTCCTCGGCACGTGCACCGGACGGCGCGGCCGACCGCGTGCTCGTCGTCGCGACGCGATCTCGGCACAAGCTCGCCGAGCTGCGCGACCTCCTGCAGCTGCCCCGCACCCGGCTGCTGTCGCTCGACGACGTCGGGGTGACCGACGAGGCGCCGGAGGACGGCGCGACATTCGAGGACAACTCGACGTTCAAGGCGCGCTTCTACGCCGAGCGGAGCGGGCTGCCGACGCTGGCCGACGACTCGGGCCTGGAGGTCGACGCCCTCGGCGGGCGGCCGGGGGTGCACACGCGGCGGTACGCAGGCCCGGACGCGGGCGACGAGGACAACAACGCCAGGCTGCTCGGCGCGCTCGACGGCCTGCCGCCCGAGCGGCGCACGGCGCGGTATCGGTGCGTCCTGGCGTTCGTGGATCCGTCGGAGCGGGATGGCGCGGAGCACGTGATCGTCCGCCGCGGGACGTTCGAGGGCCGCATCGCGCAGGCACCGCGCGGAACCCAGGGGTTCGGCTACGACCCGATCTTCGAGCCGGCGTGGGAGGCGCCCGGCGGCCGCACGGTCGGGCAGTACTCGGCCGAGGAGAAGAACCGCGTCTCGCACCGGGCGGTCGCGGCGCGCGAGATGCGCCGCGTGCTGGTCGAGCGGGGGTACTGACGGATCGACGCCGCACTCGTCATCGTCGCGTCGTTCGTCGCTGCGACGCTCGCGGCGGTGGCCGGGTTCGGCGGTGCCGCGGTCCTCCTGCCCGTGCTCGTGGCCGCGTTCGGCGTCCGCGACGCGATCCCGATCCTGACCGTCGCGCAGCTGATCGGAAACGGGAGCCGCGTGTGGTTCAACCGCAGGGACCTCGACCTGCGCGTCGTCGGCTGGTTCGCGCTCGGAGCCGTCCCCCTCGCCTTCGTCGGCGGACTGCTGTTCGCGGCCGCGCCGCTCTCGCCGCTGACGCGCCTCCTCGGGGCGTTCCTCCTGCTCACCGTCGCGTGGCGCCATCTGCGTCCCGGGCCTCCGCGCCGTCCGCCGCTCCGGAGCTTCACGCTGATCGGCGCGGTGTTCAGCTTCCTCTCGGCGCTGCTCGGGAGCGTCGGGCCGCTGATGGCACCGTTCTTCCTCGCGTACGGGCTTGTGAAGGGCGCGTACATCGGCACCGAGGCGCTCTCGACCGTCGTCATGCACGTCACGAAGCTCGTGGCGTACGGCCAGGCGTCGGTGCTGACGCCCCGGTCGCTCGCGATCGGGCTCGCGCTCGGGCCGATCATGATCGCGGGGTCCGCCGTCGGGAAGCGGATCGTCGATCGGCTGCCGGAGGCCGCCTTCGTCGCGATCATCGAGGCCGTGCTCGTGATCGCCGGGGTCGCGTTCCTCGTCACCGGGTAGGCGAGCGGAACCGGGCGCAGAGATCAGGCGGTGGCGACCGCCGTCGGACGTCCGCCGAACAACCGGAGCCGGCGTGCCGCGAAGAAGCCGAGGATCACCGGCAGCCAGACGTTGAGCAGCCGGTAGACGAGGGTCACCAGGACGGCCGTCGTCGCGTCGACGCCGAGGCCGACGAACGTGAGCGCCATCGCGCCCTCGACCGCGCCGATCCCGTCGGGCACGATCGCGACCACGAAGAACACGATGCTCGCACCCAGCCCTGCGAGCACGACGGCGGGATCCGCCGGACGGCCGAGTGCCAGGAACAGCGCCCACAGGCCGACGCCGTTGACGAGGCGCTGGGCAAGGCTGAAGCCGGCCGCCAGCGCCACCTCGTTCCAGTGGTGGGGAATGGCGGCCGCGGCAGCCGCGAACTGGGACGCCTGCCGCTGCACCCACGCGAGCGACACGATCTCCGGGCGACGGAACACCCGTCCGATGGCGTTCACCGCGGACCGCGCCGGACGAAGGGCCCGGGCCACGGCGGTGGGGTGCCGGCCTGCGAGCGCGAGTCCGGCGATCAGGACGGCGACGAAACCGATGTACATCGCGGCCCCGACCACCAGGTACGGGGCGAGCTGGCCGCGCAGCGCCAGCACGACGCCCCCGAACACGATGACCGGCAGGGCGACCGTCAGATCGATCGCCGTGACCGCGATCGTTCCCGCCGCCGCGCGTGCCCCAGACTGACCGCGCGAGTCGGCGTCGTCGACGAACACGGCCATCGACGATGCGCCGCCGAGCGGGACGACGGTCTTCACGAAGATCGACGCGAGCAGCACGGACACCATGCGTCGCGCCCCGGCCGGCATGCCGACCGAGCGGAACGCATGCCGGTACAGACCACCGAACAGCGCGATGCAGACGACCTGGGCCGCGAGCGCGAGGATCAGCCACCCCCAGCGCAGGTCGGCGAGCCGCAGACCGATCTTCGCCGGGGACGTGAACTGCGACGCTGCGACGAGGACGAGGACGACGAACAGCGCCGTGATCAGCCACTGGCCGCGGGCGAAAGGAGCACCGAGCCGCGGGCCGCCGGCGGCGGGCTGTGAGGAACTCGTTGTCCGGTCCTCGGCTCGTCCGTCCGCCGACCCGAGCTGGGGGCGCGCGGGCACGGCTACGACGCGGGCGGCGGGCCGATCGGGGCGCATATCGCCGCAACCGTACCCGCGAGCCGGCGGAGAGGGCAACCGAACGTTCGTTGTGATCGAGCGTCGAATCCGTTACACGACGCCCACCGGGTGGCGTAACGCGGTGATCCGGGGGGCGCGAGGCCCGCGGTCAGGTCGGCCGGACGACCGCGAAGCCCTCGCGATCGGCTGCCGAGGCCAGGCGTTCGCCGAGCGTGACGAATGGGAGCGCACCCGGCGCGTTCTCGGCGGCGACGATGGCGGCAGCGAGCTGCAGTCGGTTTGACCAGGGCCGGCTCGTCGAGACACATGCGATCGGGCCGTTGTGTGCGATTCGAGCGGCGAAGGCCGCGTACCGGCCTGATGGAGGCTCGGGACTGCCGACGCGAGCCCCACGTCGCGCCTCGGATGTCGAGTATCCTGCGCTGACTGAGTGCAGGCCATCGTCGGGGTGTGGCGCAACGGTAGCGCACGTGCTTTGGGAGCCGTCAGGCCCAAAGCGGTGGAGCCGAGGGGGGTCCTGAGCACGCG
>JAKAAV010000283.1 GCA_021802185.1 Chloroflexota bacterium
CAGGACGTGCGTGTCGCCGACGCGGATCAGGCACGATCCCTCGGCCCATTTCTGGACCCCGAGCTCGATCGAGACGGGACGCAGGTGGCCGGGAAGCCGTCCGTCGTGTCGCACGGGCGAAGCGCCGATGCTCATGAAGCCTCCTTCGTCGCGGTCTGGCTGGATCGCTCGACGACCTTCGCCTGGTCCCACAGCTCGTCGAGCTCCTCGAAGGTCATCGTGTCGAGCGTCCGGCCGCGCTCCTCGGCGAACCGCTCGACCAGCGCGAATCGTCTCGCAAACTTCGCATTCCCGGCGCGGAGCGCCGATTCGGCGTCGATGCCGAGCTTGCGGCCGAGATTCACGAGCACGAGCAGCAGGTCCCCGAACTCCTCGGCGCGCTCCGCGTCGTCGCGGGCCTCGAGCAGCTCGACGGCCTCCTCCTCGAGCTTCTCGATCACGCCCTCGACGTCGGGCCAGTCGTACCCGAGCGCCGCCGCGCGGTCCTGCATCTCGCGCGAGTACGCCAGGGCCGGAAGCGACCTGGCGAGCCCGGCGAAGGCGGCCGGAAGCGCGGGGACCCCGGTGCCGGACTGCGCGGCCGGGGTCGAGGCCTCGCCACCGCCTGCAGCCGCGCCCGGCGCCGACGTTCCGGCCTCGGCTGCGCGGCTCGCACGCTCGGCGGCCTTGATGCGCTCCCAGTTCTGGATGACGTCCGTCGCGGTATGGGCCTCGACGTCGCCGAACACGTGCGGATGGCGGCGCACGATCTTCGCCCCGATGTGCCGGGACACGTCGTCGAGGTCGAACAGCCCCTCCTCGGCGCCGAGCTGGGCATGGAGGACGATCTGCAGGAGCAGGTCGCCCAGCTCCTCCGCCAGCGACGCGCTCGCCCCATGCTCCAGCGCGTCGTAGACCTCGTACGCCTCCTCGATCAGGAACGGCCGAAGGCTGCGGTGGTCCTGCTCGCGGTCCCAGGGGCAGCCGCCCGGCGCACGCAGCCGAGCGGAGATCCAGGGAAGGCCGTGCGGGCTGGCGACGTTCTCGACGGGATCGAGCGCCGGCAGGAGGTGCGGAGCGCGGCGGAGGCGATCGGCGTCGAGCGTGGCGATCGTCGCGTCCGGCGCGCCGCGGAGCCCCAGCACGGGATGCTCGGCGGGGTAGAGGGCGGCGAGGATGTCGACCGGGCTCGCGCCGTGGGCGCCGCGCCCGGGAAGGACTCGCGGGTCGAAGACGCCGGAACCTGCCGGGTCGCCGGAACCTGCCGGGTCGCCGGAACCTGCCGACTCGCCGGAACCTGCCGGGTTGCCGGATCCTGCGGACTCACCGGAACGTGCCGGGTCGCCGGCGCGCCCGCCCTCTGCCGCCTCGTCGGGCAGCACGAGCACGGGCCAGGACGGATCGAACGCTCGCCTGGCGAGTGCCGACACCGGCAGGATCTGCAGGCCGCCGACCAGCGTCAGGCCGTGACGGGATCCGGCTTCCTGCAGGACCGCGTCGATCATTCCCAGGTCAGCTCCTCGTCCGTCTCGCTGCTCGTCGCGGCCCCCCCCGGGGGCGGCGCCCGTGGTCGTGTGGCCCCGCGACCGGTCGGGCTCGGGGAGCGTCACCGTATCACCCCGCCGCGACAGGGACGAGCCGGGCGGCCTGCTCGACCAGCGCACGCGCCTGGACGTCCCAGCGGTACACGTCCCGGTAGAGCGCGAGTGCCCGCTCGCGGCGCGCGGTCCTCACGTCGGGCGGCGCGTCGAGCACGGCGGCCAGCGCACGCGCCAGATCGCCGGGGTCGGACGGGTCGGCGACCGCACCGAGGTCGTGGGCCTCGACGATCGCCCGCATGACCCGCAGGTCGCGGCCGACGACGAGCGGGACGCCCGCGGTCAGCCCCTCCCAGAACTTGTTCGGCGTCGACAGCCGCTGGTTCAGCGAGTCGCCCGGTACCGCGATGAGCACGGCATCGGCACCCGCGGCCCAGCGCGGCACCTCGTCCGGATGGACCGGCGGAAGGGTCACGTGCCGGCCGTCATGCGCGGCGTCGCGGTCCAGGGCTCGCAGCCGCTCGAACCACGGGCCGAAGCCCATCGCCACGAACGCGGCGTCGGGCACGCGCAGCACGGCCTCGCCGGACTCGAGGAGACCGCGGTCCGGGCCGAGGATCCCCAGGAACAGCACGAGCCGCGTGGTGGGCGGGAGGCCGGCCGCGAGACGGAGATCCTGTGGCGGCACCTCGGGCGGCGGCTGCCAGGGCGGGCAGTTGCGGACGACGACCGGCTCGGTCGCGAGGCTCCACCGCCTGCGCAGCTCGGCGGCGATGGCCTCGTTCACCGTGACGACCGCGTCCGATCGGCCGACGAGCTCGACCTCCCGCCGCGCGTACAGCCGGCGGAGCGGCCCGGGCATCGTGGCATAGGCGTTGCCGTCGAGGAAGATGTCGATGACGTCGTACACGACCCGCCCGGTCCGGCCCTGCCGGCGTGCATCGCGCGCGAGCGCGTGCGCGGCGAACAGCGCGCCGATCCCACACGCGTGGTACAGGTCGGCGGGCGGGAGCACCCGGCGCAGACCCTCGGACCAGGCCCGGGCGGGCAGCGGCCAGCGGACCACGCCGAGGACGCGGCGTGGGGTCGGAGTGCGGGCACGCGCGAGGAGACGGACGTGCGTCGCGCGGGCGACGAGGCCGCCGGCGGCCGCGAGCATGCCGTCCGTCCGGTGCACGAGACGGGCGCGAGCACCCGGGCCGGCGCCCTGCACGAACAGCGCGAGCGGCCCGGCCGGCCGGGCGCGGACGATCCGGATCGTCCCGTCCCGGTCCTCGTCCGGCAGACCGCCGCGCGCCGTGCCGGCGATGAGGACCTCCCAGCCGTCGGCCTCGAGCGAACGGGCGATCCGCAGCGCGCGGGAGTACGGCGCGACGGGGTTGTGCACGAGCACGATGGCGCGGCGCCTGTCGGTCACGGGGCCAGTGTAGGAGCGGCCGCGCGTCACGCTCTCGCGTCCCCGTCATGCGCCACCGACGTCACCGGGTCCGCGCGAGCACCTCGTCGGCCAGCTTCGAGCCGATCACGCGCCAGTCGTACTGGGCCTCCGCTGCAGCGCGGCCGGCGGCCCCCAGCCGCGCGCGAAGTGCAGGGTCGCCGAGCAGGCGGACGACGACGTCCGCGAGGGCCTCGGGTGAGTCGTCCGGGGCGACGAGGCCGGCCGCGGCAGCTTCGACCACGCGACGCATCTCGACCCTCGGCGTCACGATGAGCGGGCGCCCCGCCGCCATCGCGTCGAAGAGCTTCACCGGGAGCGCCGCATCCATGTACGGGCCGGCCGGGTGCGGAACGCAGAGGACGGCGGCGCGGCCGAGACACTCGGACAGTCGCTCGTACGGGGCGGACTCGACCTCGATCCAGGACTCCGCCGCGACGGACTGGCGGATGCCGTCGAGGAAGGCCTCGCTGTCGGCGCCCGTCGCGACGAGCCACAGGACGAGCCGCAGGTCGCGCTCGCGGCTCCGCGCGATCCGCGCGGCATCGACGAGCGACTCGATCCCGCGGCCGGGCGCCGCCCCCGAGACCATCCCGACGACAGGCGCTTCGGGCAGCGGCAGCGGCCGGACATGCGCGCAGTCGGTGCCGTTCGGCGCGACGATCACCCGTTCCGAGGGAAGCGCGGCCAGCTCGGCGAACGAAGCACTTGGGACCGCGAGAAGGCGGAACGCGGCGAGGTTCGCTTCGCGGAGGGCACGCAGGTGGACAGTTCGCTCGGACGGCACGTCGAGACCGAAGGCCGCGTGCTGGGCGAGCGGATCGTCGTGGACGTCGAGGATGACGGCGTCGCAGTCGCGGACGACTTCGGCGGCGACGGCGGGCGCAAGCATCTCGGC
>JAKAAV010000284.1 GCA_021802185.1 Chloroflexota bacterium
GGTGTCCCCTTCGGAAGCGTCCAGCGCATCCCCTCACGCGCGCGGTTGCGGCGGCCGAGCACGATCTCGGGGCCGGCGTCCGACCGGCGGACGACGAGCCCGCCCGCGGACACCGCGGTACGTCGGGCGCCCGAGGCCGGCCGGTTCAGCGCCGCCACGGTGCGGCGTGCAACGACCCCGTGACGTGGCGCGGCGTGAGGTCGGTCGTCCAGTGCAGCCGGGGCTCGTGCCGCAGCACGCCGGAGGATCGCAGTCGCCCCGCCTCGACCGTCATCCCGCGCCGGTCGCGCAGCCCCATCCGCCGGCCTCGTGACGGCGACACCAGACCCGCGACCATTCCCGGCGCCATGCGGTGCAGGCCGAGCCGGGCCTCGCGCCCGTGGTCCGACGGCGCGACGAAGCGGGGCATCAGCCGGGCGGATCGACCGGGAGCGAGGCTGTGCTGCATGGCGTCTATGGTACCCACTCACCCGCCCGACGCAAGCAACGCGACCAGCTCGGCGGCGCGTTCCGGCGACAGCTCCCCGCGCGCGGTGGCGAGCGACACGGACCGGCGCGCGAGCGCCACGTAGATCGGGATCGCGTCCGGATCGGCGCGCCGCAGCGAATCGAGGTGGAGGCGAACGGTCCCGAGGTCGCCGCGCACGATCGGGCCGGTCAGCGCGGCCTCGGGGCCCTGTCTGACCGCGTTCTCCAGAGCCTGGCGCGCCAGGCCCTGGTACGTGCCGAGTCGCTCGCCGGCCTCGATCCCTGCCGCGCCTGCGAGCCGGTCGACGACGTCGAGCAGCGCGACGAGTCCTCCCGCGGCCAGCGTCGCGGCCGCGTGATGCGCGGGCTTGCCCTCCGCCGTGACGCGGACGGGGCGGGCGCCGATCGCCGCCGCCACGTCCTCGAGCAGCGGGAGCAGCGGTTCGTCGCCCTCGATGGCGACGACGCAGCCCGCGAGCGCGGCGCGGCCCGCGGCCACGTCCGTGAACGCGACGAGCGGATGGAAGCTGCCTGCCTCGGTTCCGGCGGCCAGGGCCGGTGAGAGCACGGCGGCCGGGAGCACGCCGCTCGTATGGACGATCGCCTGCCCGCTGTAGAGATGGAGCGATGCCGCGATGGCGGGCACTACGTCGTCGGGAACGGTGAGGAACAGCAGGTCGGCCTCGTCGAGGACGTCGTGCGCCTCGGCGTGCGCGCGCGAACCCGGGACGAGCGCCAGGAAGCGATCGCGCCGCGACCGGTCCCGGGAGGCGGTCGCGGTCACCGGCCAGCCCGAGGCGCGGAGCGCCGCGCCGAGTGCCGTGCCGACACGACCCGCGCCGATGAACGCGACGCGCGGGAGTCCGGGAGCGATCGGCGGGACGCCGCGACCGGCGTCCGATGCTGCGCCGGGACCGGCGTCGCGTTGGACGCGGGCACCGGTGTCGTCCGAGGGCGAATCCGGGCTGCCGGCGCCGGCGACCGGAGGGGCTGGCATCGCGTCCGAGGCCGCGGCAGCAGGGGGCGCACCCGGAGCCTCGGGCTCTCGCCGTCGCCAGGGCGTCCTCACGATGCCTCCGTCGCCTCCACTCCATCCGGTTCCGGACCTCGGCCGGGTCCGGTCCCGGGCCGATCCGTCTCGCGGCCGTTCCGGCGATCAGCCCGCAGCCCGCAATCGCCTGCACCGGCGGTGCCGGCAGCGTCCCGGCACGCCGGCATCGTACCCGTCCGGTGCCGCGGCGACAGCCCCGGCCCGGGCGGGCGGTATACTCCCGTGACGTTTCTCGACCCGAGGCGGGCGCTCCCGTCAGGTGCCGATCATCCGCGCCGGTGATCCCGCGCCGGGCGGTCCCTGGGAGGTTCGAGCACCATGTCCCGTCCGATCCATCCGGACCCCTTCGGCGCGCGCGCGCCCCTCGGCCCCGGGCAGCCCGACGTGTACCGCCTCGACGCCCTCGGTGATCTTGGCTACGAGGCCGCGCGGACCCCGGTCACCGTCAAGATCCTGCTCGAGAACGTGCTCCGTCATGCCGGCGACGGCGTCGTGGATGAGCATGACGTCCGGACGCTGGCGGCATGGCGCGCCGGGCTCCAGGCGGACGCCGAGATCGCCTTCATGCCTGCGCGCGTGCTGCTCCAGGACTTCACCGGGGTGCCGGCCGTCGTCGACCTCGCCGCGATGCGCGACGCGATGGCGGACCTCGGCGGCGACCCGGCGCGGATCAACCCCCTCGTGCCGGCCGACCTCGTCATCGACCACTCGGTGCAGGTCGACCGCTACCGGCTTCCCGATTCGTTCCGGTTCAACGTCGAGCGCGAGTACGAGCGCAACGGCGAGCGGTACCAGCTTCTGCGGTGGGCCCAGACGGCGTTCGACGACCTGCGGGTGGTGCCGCCGGGGACCGGCATCGTCCACCAGGTCAACCTCGAGTACCTCGCCTCCGTCGTGACGGACCGCGAGGACGCGGCCGGACGCGTCGCGTTCCCCGACACGCTCGTCGGCACCGACTCGCACACGACGATGGTCAACGCGCTCGGCGTGCTCGGGTACGGCGTCGGCGGGATCGAGGCCGAGGCCGTCCTGCTCGGGCAGCCGCTGTACCAGCCCATGCCCCGCGTCGTCGGCGTGCGCCTGACCGGCGCGCTCCCGAAGGGCAGCACGGCGACGGACCTCGTGCTGTCCGTCACCGAGATGCTCCGCCGCCAGGGGGTCGTGGGGTCGTTCGTCGAGTTCGCCGGCGACGCGCTCGCGACACTGTCGCTGCCGGACCGCGCGACGATCTCGAACATGTCGCCGGAGTTCGGCGCGACGGCCACGCTGTTCCCGATCGACGACGAGACGCTCGCGTACCTGCGCCTCACCGGCCGCGACGCCGCTCGCGTCGCGCTCGTCGAGGCATACGCCCGCGCGCAGGGCCTGTGGCGGCAACCCGGCGAGGTACCGGAGTTCGACGTCGTGCTCGATCTCGACCTCGCCTCCGTCGAGCCCAGCGTCGCCGGACCTCGCCGGCCGCAGGACCGCGTCCCGCTTCGCGAGCTGCGCGAGTCCTTCCGGGCAGCGTATCCCGCGCCACAGGCGTCTCATCCCGCACCCGAGCCCGCTGCCCAGCCCGCCGGGACCGCGTTGGGACGGTTCGTCTCCGAGGGAGGCGGGGGCGACAGCCGGGCGCTGCCCCCCGACCAGGCCGCGGCGGCCATCGCCGTCGAGCAGACGGGCGAGCCGAGTATCGGCAGCCCGGAGTCGCCATACCAGGCCGTCACCATCCGCTCCGACGGTGATCGGGCGACCATCCGCACAGGCTCGGTCGTCATCGCCGCGATCACGTCGTGCACGAACACATCGAACCCGACCGTCATGGTCGGAGCAGGCCTCCTCGCCCGGAACGCCGTCGCGCGCGGGCTGTCCGTCGGGCCGACCGTCAAGACGAGCCTCGCGCCGGGGTCCCGCGCGGTGACGGAGTACCTGGGCGCCGCCGGGCTCATGGAGCCCCTGCAGCGGCTCGGCTTCGAGCTCGTCGGGTACGGCTGCACGACCTGCATCGGCAACAGCGGCCCGCTCGACGCCCCGGTCGCGCAGGCGATCGAGGAGCACGACCTCACGGTCGCCGCCGTGCTGTCCGGCAACCGGAACTTCGAGGGACGCATCCATCCGCTCGCGCGCGTCAGCTACCTCGCGTCTCCGCCGCTCGTGGTCGCGTTCGCGCTCGCCGGGCGCGTCGACGCGGACCTGACGTCCGAGCCGCTGGGTCGCGACCGCGACGGGCGGCCGGTGATGCTCGAGGACATCTGGCCGACGGCCGACGAGATCCGGGCCGTGATCGACCGTGCGATCGACCCGGACCTGTTTCGGCGGACATACGCGAGC
>JAKAAV010000285.1 GCA_021802185.1 Chloroflexota bacterium
GCGCCCGCCGATCCGGCCCGCGGGCACCCGAGTGGCATGGCCGGAAAGAGGGGATGCAGGAGGCCACGTGACGACCGTGGTACGGGCGGCTCCCACCGTCACACCGACCCGCGTGCTGGTGGTCGGCGGTGACGATGCGGCCAATCCCATCGTTCGCCGTGCGCTGTGGGAGGAGGGATACGAGGTCCAGGCATCTCCGACGCGCGGTGATCTCCGCGTCCGGCAGCGCCCTGATCTCGTCGTGCTCGACCCGGGCAACCGTGACGGCGCAGCGCTCGCGATGGTGCGATCCTGGTGGCCAGGGGTCCCCGTCATCGTCATCGGCGGCGACGACCCGGTCTCGGTGTGCCGGTGGCTCGACATGGGAGCCGACGACTGCGTGCCGCGCGGGTTCCATCCGGACGAGTTCGCGGCGCGAGTCCGAGCGGTCCTCCGCCGCCGAACCGTCGAGCAGTCGAGGGGCCAGCTCGCGGTCGGCGACGTCCTGATCGACTTCGACGACCGACGCGTGTTCCGCGGCGGTGAGCCGGTCCGGCTGACGGGACGGGAGTGGTCCATCCTCGAGGTGCTCGCCGAGCATCCCGACACGATCGTGTCCCACCTGGACATCCTCGAGCAGGCGTGGGGCGGGGAAGAGGACGGGCACCCGATGTTCATCAGGGCCCACATCTTCCGCCTCCGCCGGAAGCTCGGCCTTTCGCCTGACGGGCTGCAGACCATCCATGGTGTCGGCTACCGGCTGGTGCTCCGGTCCCGCGGGATCCGTGACCAGCTCGAGGCGGCCGGGATAGAGGCGGCGCACGCCAGGGGGATGCGTGCGATCGGGAGCGGGGCTGTTGAACGGGTGGGCAGCGCCGAGGTCATGCTGCCGTAGCGTCTGGCCGAGGTCCGTCTCGCCGGCCTGCTCGCGATCCTGGGCCGCTCGCCGGTCGCGGGCGAGTCAGGTCAGGACGCGGCTTCTGCCCGCCGCCGGGCCGGCACCGGCGCCGCCTGAACCGCCACGCCGACGATGTGGCGCCGCTGCAGCAGCGCGAACGGATAGTGCCCGACCTGGTGGCCGGAATGCCACCGCACGTGCACGTGCGTGAGCGGGATGAACGGCGGGTCGGACGATTCGAGGAAGCCGTCGAGCGACCCCTGCACGTGCAGGTACGCCATGCCCGAGACGCGCAGTGCCGGCGTGATGAACAGCAGGCGCCGCGCCGTCTTGGGAACGACCTGCTCGGGGGCGATGGGTCGCGGCTGCAGGCGCGTCTGCGCGATCAGCACGATCTCGTCCAGCTTCACGTGCAGGTCGAGCCCGGTCTCGTCCTGGCTCCCGGCTCCGGCATGCAGCGTTGCGTCCTGCAGCCGGCAGAACCCGCCGAGCGTGTTGTTCACGTAGTCCGACAGCCGCGGGAACTGCGCCGTGTCGAGGTAGCCCTCGGCGCGGAGGCCGGACCGGATCACCTCGACCCTCATCCGCGAGCCGGGACGCGTGGCGACGTGCTCCGCCGCCGGTGCTCGTTCCTCGTCGTTCATGGTGCTGCCGACCGACCCCTTGGGAGTTTCCGCTGGCCCGTACCGTGCCTCTGGGCCTCTACCGTGCCGCACGGCACCGCCCCGTCCCATCCCCCAGGAGGGGCATCGCCGGGCGGGACCCGAGTCCCTTCCCGCGTCACGGCGATCGTGACCGCGATCGGTGCGTGCACGCACGGCGAGCCCGAAAGTCGTGGCCACCTCGGTACCATCCGCTGCGTCCCCGCCCCGCCAACGGGCGGTACCCTCGGCGCATGACCACGGACCACTATGCGACGCTGCAGGTCGATCCCCGCGCGGACGCCGAGGTCGTCCGCGCCGCGTACCGCGCGCTCGCGCGCCTTTGCCATCCGGACATGGCCGGTGGCTCGCACGAGCGGATGACCGCGCTCAACGAGGCCTGGTCGGTGCTGCGGAACCCCGCGACGCGGGCCGCATACGACCGCGAGCGGCTCGCCGCTGCGTTCCGGCAACCGGCGGCCTCCGAACCCGCCGACGCGCGCGAGCCGCGGCGCCGCGCCGAACCGGGTGCGACCGTGCTGGACTTCGGCCGGTACGCGGGATGGTCGCTCGGGGAGCTGGCGAAGCACGACCCGGACTTCCTGGAATGGCTCACGCGCACGCCGATCGGGCGCGCCTACCGGTCGGAGATCGAACGGCTGCTGAGCCGGCCGGAACGGCCGGCTCCGACGATGCGGCCTCGGGCTCGGCCGGCCTGGGCGCGCTTCCGCTGACGCCCGGTCGCGGCTGCGACCTGGGCGGCGCGGAGAGTGGGCCTCAGCGGATCGTGCTCCTTCGAGCGTCCCGTCACGACAGCAGCGAGATGAGCTCCGCGCCAAGCCCGATGGCCTCGGGCGTCAGCATCGTCGGGTTGCGGAAGATGACGCCACCGAACCCTGCGTCCAGGTAGGGGCGCAGTCCCTCGGCGGCCTGTTCCGGCGTCACCGCCGACGTCATCTGGCGTCGCGCCGGCGCCACGTGCTCCATCGCCGCCGCCGCCTCGCGCTCGCCGGCCACCAGCACGAACGGCGCCATCACGGTCTTCAGGATCGTCGAGGGATCCCGCCCGACCTCCTCGCAGTGACGCTCCAGCACCTCGATCTTGTGCCGGAGCTCGTCGAGCGTGCCGAACCAGTTCGACATGTCCGCGTACTTCGCCACGAGCCGGAGCGTCCGCCGCTCGCCACCGCCGCCGATGAGGATCTGCGGGCCGCCGGGCTGGATCGGACGCGGGACGTTGAGCGCATCCTCGATCCGGTAGTACCGACCCTCGAAGCTCGGGCGCTCCTGCGTGAACATCAGCCGGCAGATCGCGAGCGCCTCGTCGAGCCGGTCCATCCGCTCGCGGACGGGCGGGAACGTGAACCCGTAGCCGCGGTGCTCCGACTCGTTCCACGCGGCGCCGATGCCGAGGACCGCGCGGCCGCGCGAGATCACGTCGAGGGTCGTGACGGTCTTGGCGAGGTGGGCCGGATTGCGGTACGTCACGCCGGTGACCATCGTCCCCAGGCGCACCCGCGTCGTCCGCGCCGCGAGCGCGCCGAGCGTCGTGTACGCCTCGAGCATCGGCTCGTCCTCCTGGCCGACCTGCGCGATCTGGTAGAAGTGGTCCATCACGGTGACGAGGTCGAAGCCGGCGGCCTCGGCGGCCGCGACGAGCTCGAGCAGGCGCTCGAAGAGCCGGTCGGGCGGCACGCCGGGGAACGTGAACCGCGGCATGTGGTAGCCGAACAGGGGCCTCACTGCGTGCACCTCGCGCTGTGGGACGGTCGGGATGCGCGCCGATGCAGGAGGGGACGCGCGTTTCGACGATACCGCAGGTGGCCGCGCGTCCTGTCGGCGAGGGCCCGTCAGCGCCGCAGGAGCCACCACAGCACGGCGACGACGGCGAGCACGCCGACGACCGCGACGCGCGGGTCGGCCGGGACGAGCGACGTGACCTGGGCGACCGCGCCGTTCACGGCATCCGCCACGCGGCCCATCGAGTTCCCGAACAGGCCGCCGATCGACGACCCGAGCCCTTCGAGCAGCCCTCCCATCACGCGCCTCCGTTCACGTGCCCGCGCCGCGCAGCGCCTGCAACGACCACGCCCACCGGTACGTGCCGGGACCGAGCAGGTACTCCGGCAGCGTGTCGGGCCCGCAGCTCGCAGTGCCGAGTCCCCGGTGCGCCGCGTCCAGGTGCACGATCACCTCGGGGGACGCGACCACCTCCACGTCGTGCGTGGCGCGCGCCAGCTCCTGCGCGCGGACGTGCGTGACCGAGATCTGGGACGGGCGGTCGAGGGTGATCAGGAGCGCACGGGCCCCACG
>JAKAAV010000286.1 GCA_021802185.1 Chloroflexota bacterium
CTTCGGCTGGTACCTCGCCGTCCCGCGGCAGCGCGCGCTCGCGCGCGAGAACCTGCGCCGCGTCTGCACGTGGCTCGACGAGCACGAGATGGCGTCCGCCAGGGTGCGGCGCGCGGCGCACGACCCACGGGCGCTCGAGCAGCTGTTGCGCGACGCGTTCGGGCACCGTGCGCGGTACTACCTGGAGGTCGCGACGAGCGAGCGCGTCGACGCCGCGTACCTCGCGCGACATGTCGCCCTCGCCGATCCCGAACTCATCGGCCGGTTCCTCGGCCACCGCGGCGCCGTGCTCGTCGTCGGACTCCACCTCGGCGCGCTCGAGCTGCCCGCCCAGTACATCACGGTGACCTGGGGCCGGCACGCCGTGGCGCCCATGGAGACCCTCCCGAACGCCCCCCTTCAGGCGTACCTCGAGCGGACGCGGGGACGGAGCGGCGTCGAGATCGTGCCGACGACCCGGGCCCGCGAGGCGCTCGAGCGGGCGATCGCCGCGGGCGACATCGTCGGGCTCATCGCCGACCGCGACGTGGCGGGGCGGGGAACGCCCGTCACCCTGTTCGGCGCGCCAGCCCGGTTGCCCACGGGGCCCGGCGTCCTGGCCGTGGAGAGCGGCATCCCGACGTTTGCGGCCGGCGTGGTCCGGACCGGCTACGGGGAGTACCGTGCAACCGTGATCCCCCTCGACATCCCTCGCATCGGCTCGCAACGGGAGCGCGTCCGCGGCTTCCTCGAGGGCGTGGCCGGAGCCTTCGAGCGACTCATCGCCGAAGCGCCGGAACAGTGGTGGTCGATCTTCCAGCCGATCTGGGACGTGCCGTGACGCACGAGCGCGCCAGAGTCGCTGCAGCCGGACGCGAGGAGGGAAAGAGCCGCCTCGGACGCGCCGACCTGCACATCCACACGCTCGCATCGGACGGCGTGGCGAGCGTCGAGGAGGTCCTCGCGTACGTGGAGCGCGAGACGGACCTCGACGTGATCGCCGTCAGCGATCACGAGCGCGCCGACGCGGCGCTCGCGGGACGCGCCCTGGCGCGCGCCAGGGGCCTCCGTATCGACGTGATCGTCGGCGAGGAGATCACGACGCGCGGGGGACACCTGCTCGCGCTGTTCCTGCAGGAACGCATCCGTCCGCTCCAGTCGCTGCGCACGACGATCGCGGCCGTGCACGAGCAGGGCGGTCTCGCGATCGCGGCGCATCCACTGGCCCCCTACCCCATCTGCGCGAGCGCTCGCGCGATCCGGCGCCTGCAGGCCGATCCGGACCCGCGCTTCCACCTGGACGGGCTCGAGGCGTTCAATCCGACGTCGGCCGGACGCACGCACCACGCGAAGGTCGTCGCGCTGGCCGACGAGCTCGGCACGGCCGCGACGGGCGGGAGCGACGCGCATCTCCTCGAGGCGATCGGGACCGCGTACACGACCTTTCCGGGGCGCACGGCGGAGGATCTTCGCCACGCGATCGAGGAACGGCGGACCGGCTGGCACGGCGAGTTCTGGACGTTCGGGTTCCAGGTCCAGATGTACGGCCGCCAGCTGCGCAAGTACAGCCGTGACATCCGCGACGACCTGCGCGGGGCGCTCCTGGGGACCGGAACCGGCCGCGACCTCGGGTACCCGGGCGGGCGCCTCCGACCGCCTCGCTACGTCGGGCCCGACGGGGCGGGGGATCGGCGCGAGGCCATCGGGGGCGGTGGCGCGGTGGAACGTCGCGACGAGATCGCGGGCAGGCGTCGTGGCACCGCGCACGGCGCGACGGAGGCCGAGACGCTGACCGAGCGCGAGGCGGCGCCGTGAAGATCGGCCTCGTCACGCCGTACATCTACCCGCTGCCGGGCGGCGTCAACGCGCACGTCGGGTTCCTCCACCAGCACCTCCGCGAGCGAGGCCACGAGGTCCGGATCATCAGCAGCACCCACGGGCTCCAGCGGTCGAGCGAGGGCGACATCATCCGGATCGGTCGGGGCTTCAGCGTGCCGTCGAACGGATCGGTCGGGACGCTGACCGTCTCACCCAGGTTCCTCTCGCAGTGCCGCGAGGTGCTCGAGCGCGAGCAGTTCGACCTGCTCCACTTCCACGAGCCGTTCGTGCCGTTCCTGTCGCTGGTGCTCCTCCGCGAGTCGACCAGCGTGAACATCGCCACGTTCCACGCGTACAACGGCTGGAGTCCGGCGTACGAGTTCGGCAGGCGGATGCTCGCGGGGTACGCGCGCCGGCTCGACGGCCGGATCGCCGTCAGCGTCGCGGCCCGCTACTTCATCGACAAGTACTTCCCCGGCGACTACAAGGTGATCCCCAACGGCGTCGAGGTCGAGCGCTTCGCCACCGCGCGGCCCATCGAGCGGTGGCGCGACGGCACTCCGAACCTCCTGTTCGTCGGGCGGTTCGAGGAGCGCAAGGGGCTGCTCGTGCTGCTGAAGGCCTTCCGGCTGCTGCGGCGCGAGGGACGCGACTGCCGGCTGCTCGTCATCGGTCACGGACCGCAGGAGCGCGAGGCGCGGCGGTACATCGCGACGCGCCGTCTCTCGGGCGTGGAGCTGCTCGGCCGCGTCGCCGAGGAGGAGAAGCCGCGCTGGTACGCGACCGCGGACGTGTACGTGTCGCCGGCTACCGGCCGCGAGTCATTCGGCATCGTGCTGCTCGAGGCGATGGCCGCCGGGACGCCGATCGTCTGCAGCGACATCCACGGGTACAAGGGCGTCGTCAGGCGCGGCGAGCAGGCCCTGCTCGTGCCGCCGCGCGACGCGGAGGCGCTCGCCCGCGCGATCCGCGAGCTGCTCGATGATCCGGCCGAGCGTGCGCGAATGGGCGCGTCCGGGCGCGAGCGGTCGCGGCAGTTCGGGTGGGACCGGGTCGCCGAACGCGTCGAGGACTACTACGGGTTCGTGATCCGGCGGCTCGCGGCACAGGGGCAGCTTCCGCCCGCGTTCCGCGCTCCGATCCCGTCCCGGCCGGTGGGCCAACCCGCGCCGGTCGGCACGCCGGAGTAGCGGGCGGGCGCCAACCGCGCGCGGACCGCCCCTGCCTACGGCCGCGCGGCGCCCGGCTCCGCGGGCGGTTCCGCGACGCGACCGTCCCGTTCGGCTCGCCGCAGTGCCAGCTCCAGGTGCCACGACCGCGCGGAGTACATCACCGCCGCCGACCCCACGAGCAGCGCGACGATCAGCGCGAGCGAGCCCGCCGTGACGATCTTCGGATGGGCGGCCGGCGTCATGTTCACGGTGAACTGGAAGTCGTAGATCCAGGTCGGCAGCAGGCCCTGGTACATGTTCACGAACGACCCGGGCAGCGGAAGCGCCGCGATGTTCGGGTACCAGACGACGAACCAGACGAGCGCGGCGACGAGGATCCCGACGGCGAACCGCCGCGGATCGCGCGAGCGCAGCACCAGCCAGGCGGGCCCGGTCAGCAGCAGGCCCACGACGAGCGCCACGAACGTCGGGCCGCCGCTCCCGAGCGGGACCGAGAGGAGCGCGACGTCGGGCAGGACGGTCTCGGCGACGACGAGCGCGACGAGGACGACCACGATCGCGGCGATGAGGGGCGCGAACGCCCGCAGGAAGGCGTCGCGGCGTCCCGGCCACGCGCTCGAGCCCTCGGCCCCCGGCGCGGCGCCCGACTCCTCCACGAGCCGGTTGCGCGCCGACCACCACATCCACCCGATCGCGAGCCCGCCCAGCACGATCACGAGGATCGCCGCCGCCACGCGCTGCGTGACGATGACGGGGTTGATCACCGACCCGCAGACCTGCGACGACGGGTCGACCGCCGCGGTGCCCGCAAAGACGCAGAGCGGGCCCTTGAGCAGCCA
>JAKAAV010000287.1 GCA_021802185.1 Chloroflexota bacterium
CCACCAGGATCCCGGGTTCATCGACTACGTGATCAACAAGAAGGCCGAGGTCGTTCGCGTCTACCTTCCGCCCGACGCGAACTGCCTGCTGTCGGTGGCCGACCACTGCCTGCGCAGCCGGCAGTACGTGAACGTCGTCGTCGCCGGCAAGCAGCCCGCGCTGAACTGGCTGTCGATGGACGAGGCGATCCTCCACTGCACGCGCGGGATCGGGATCTGGGACTTCGCGAGCAACGACCAGGGCGGCGAGCCCGCCGTCGTCATGGCCTGCTGCGGCGACGTCCCCACGCTCGAGACGCTCGCGGCCATCGACCTGATCCGGCAGCACCTGCCCGACCTGAAGGTCCGGGTCGTGAACGTCGTCGACCTGATGCGGCTGCAGCCCTCGACCGAGCACCCGCACGGGCTCTCGGACGGCGAGTTCGACTCGCTGTTCACGACCGACCGGCCAGTCGTCTTCGCGCACCACGGCTACCCGTGGCTCATCCACCGCCTGACGTACCGCCGTCGGAACCACGCCAACATCCACGTCCGCGGCTACAAGGAGGAGGGCACGACCACGACGCCGTTCGACATGGTCATGCTCAACGACCTCGACCGGTTCCACCTGGTCATGGACGTCATCGACCGGGTCCCGGGTCTGGTCTCACGCGCGGGTCATGTCCGCCAGCTGATGACGGACAAGCGGCTGCAGGCGCGGGCGTACACGCGAGCCGAGGGCGACGACATGCCCGAGATCCGCGACTGGAGGTGGCCGTACTGACCTCGGGAATCCCGCGCGGCTCCGGAGGGCTTCATCCGACCCGGACCTGGAGGCGACGATGCGGGTGCTGATCGTGAACGCGGGCTCGAGCAGCCTCAAGCTGCGCGTGCTCGACGCAGACGACCGTGTCTCCGGCTCGGCGGACCTCCCGGCGCCACGCGGGCACGCCGACGAATCGGCCGCCGGTCCCGCGCTCACGTCGTTCGGGCCCGTCGACGCCGTCGGGCACCGGATCGTCCACGGCGGGCAGCTGTATTCCGCGCCGGTGCTCGTCGACGCCTCGGTCAGGGCGCGGCTGCAGGCGCTCACGGACCTCGCTCCCCTGCACCAGCCGAAGTCGCTCGCCGCGCTCGACATCGTGAGCGCGGCCCTGCCCGGCGTCCCCGCAGTGGCCTGCTTCGACACCGCGTTCCACGCGAGCATCCCACCCGAGGCGGCCACGTACGCGCTGCCGGCCGAGTGGCGCGAGCGCTGGGATCTGCGGAAGTACGGCTTCCACGGCCTGTCGCACGCCTACGCGTCCCGACGTGCAGCGGAGCTCCTCGGCCGGCCGATCGAGGATCTCCGGATCGTGACGTGCCATCTGGGCGCGGGCGCGTCGCTTGCCGCGGTCCGGGCCGGGCACTCGGTCGACACGACGATGGGCTTCACGCCGCTCGACGGCCTCGTGATGGCGACGCGTTCGGGCTCCGTCGACCCCGGACTCGTCCTGTGGCTGGAGGAGCACGTCGGACTCCCGCCGGCCGAGCTCGCGGCGGCGCTCGAGCACCGCTCGGGGCTGCTCGGGCTCACCGGCACGGCGGACATGCGCGCGATCCTCGGGCGCGTCGAGTCGGGCGACGAGGCGGCGACGATCGCGCTCGGGGTCTACGTGCACCGACTGCGCGGCGACATCGCGCGGATGGCGGCCGCGATGGGCGGCGTCGACGTCCTCGTGTTCACCGGCGGCGTCGGCGAGAACTCGCCCGACATTCGCGAGCGGGCCGCCGACGGGCTCGCGTTCCTCGGCGTGGCCATCGACCGCGACGCGGACCGTGGCACGACCGGGGATCGCGTCGTCTCGCCGCCGGGCTCGGCGGTTTCGTCTCTCGTCGTCGCCGCGCGCGAGGACCTCCAGATCGCGCACGAGGTGCGGACGCTGCTCGGCGCGGCGTAGGTGCGGACGCTGCTCGGCGCGGGGTAGGCGCGCCTCCCGATAGCCAGCCTCAAGGCTCGGCGCCTTCCCGCACGGCGCCCGTCGCCCGTGTCGCCCGACGCTTCACGCGATGCCGATCGACCTGCTCCGGGCCACCGACTACACGGTCGCCCGCTTCCTGATCGAGCGGGGGCTGGCCGTCATCTACCTCGTCGCGTTCGTCGTCGCGCTGCGGCAGTTCCGGCCGCTGCTGGGCGAACACGGGCTGCTGCCCGTCCCGGCGTTCGTGCGGTACGTCCCGTTCCGGGCAGCACCGAGCCTGTTCCACGTCCGGTACTCGGACCGGCTCCTCGTGGCGGTGGCGTGGATCGGGATCGCGATCTCGGTCGCGCTCGTGCTCGACCTGCCCGAGCGCGCGCCGCTCCCCGTGACGATGCTCGCCTGGGGGGTCCTCTGGGCCCTGTACCTGTCGATCGTCAACGTCGGGCAGCTGTTCTACGGGTACGGCTGGGAGTCGCTGCTGCTCGAGGCCGGGTTCCTCGCGATCTTCCTCGGCAACGACTCGACCGTGCCGGCGTGGCCGCTGATCCTGCTCTTCCGGTGGCTGGCCTTCCGGGTCGAGTTCGGGGCGGGGCTGATCAAGCTCCGCGGCGACCCGTGCTGGCGCGACCTGACGTGCATGTACTGGCACCACGAGACGCAGCCGATGCCGAACCCGCTGAGCTGGTACTTCCAGCGCCTCCCGAAGCGTTGGCATCGGGTGGAGGTGGCCGGGAACTTCGCGGCGCAGCTTGCGGCGCCCTTTCTGCTGTTCCTGCCACAGCCGATCGCCGCGATCGGGGCCGCGGTCATGATCCTCACCCAGCTGTTCCTCGTGGCCAGCGGCAACTACGCGTGGCTCAACTGGGTCACGATCATCACGATCGTCGCGGCGCTCCCCGACGCGTTCTTTCGCGCGGTGCTGCCGATCGGCGCACCGGCCGGGGCGGCGTCCGCAGCACTCACGTTTCCCGCGTGGTATGCAGGGCTCGTGCTCGCGCTGGCCGCCCTCATCGTCGTGCTGAGCTACTGGCCCGTGCGCAACCTGCTCGGGAGCCGGCAGATGATGAACGCCTCGTTCAACGCGCTGCACCTCGTGAACACGTACGGGGCGTTCGGGAGCGTCACCCGCGAGCGATACGAGATCGAGGTCGAGGGAACCACGGACGAGCGACCGGACGACCGGACCGAGTGGCACGCGTACGGCTTCAAGGGCAAGCCAGGGGACCCGAAGCGGCGACCGCGGCAGTGGGCGCCGTACCACCTGCGGCTCGACTGGCAGATGTGGTTCGCCGCACTCGCGCCGTACGAGGGCGAACGCTGGTTCCTGCGCTTCGTCCAGCGCCTGCTCGAGGCCGATCCGTCGACGCTCGATCTCCTGCGCGTCGACCCGTTCGGGGGCCGGCGTCCGGCGTGGGTGCGGGCGCTGCTGTACCGGTACCGGTACACCTCGTGGGACGAGCACCGACGTACGGGGGCCTGGTGGGATCGGGAGCCGCTCGGCGAATATCTCTCGCCGGTCCGGCTGCCGTCGGAACGGCAGGCGGCCGCCGCCGATGCCGGGCGGAGCGGCCCGGCGCCTCCGCGTCGGCGCTCCGCGTTCAGCGCGCTGGACGCGCCGGATCGTGGCTGACCGGTACGACGCCGTCGTCGTCGGCGGCGGACCCAACGGGCTCTCGGCCGCCATCACGATCGCGCGCGCCGGGCGCTCCGTGCTGCTCCTCGAGGCGGAGTCGGTCGTCGGTGGCGGCACGCGGTCCGAGGAGCTGACGCTGCCGGGGTTCGTGCACGACGTGTGCAGCGCGGTCCACCCGCTGGGCGTCTCGTCGCCGTTCTTCGCGACGCTGCCGCTCGCGCGCC
>JAKAAV010000288.1 GCA_021802185.1 Chloroflexota bacterium
GGCGGCGAAAGCGCCGGCAGCCCCTCCTCCGCCCAGCGCGAACGCACGCGGCGTCGTCGCCGCGCCGTCGCAGGTTCGGCCGGCGGCCGAGGCCCTCGAGCCGCCGCTCCTGCTGCCGCAGGCCGCTCGCGAGGCCGCGGCTCGCCGGGTCGAGGAGCTGTTCCTCGAGTCGGGCGCACTGCGACAGGGCCATTTCCGCCTGAAGAGCGGGCGTCATGCGGAGCGCTACCTGGAGAAGTTCCAGGTCCTGCAGTATCCGGCCGCCGTGTCCGAGCTCTGCGGCCTGATCGCCGACCTCGTTCGGGGCCCCGACGGCCCGCTCGTCGACGTCGTTGCCGGTCCGACCACGGGCGGCATCATCCTCGCCTTCGAGACCGCGCGCCAGCTCGGTGTCCGCGGGATCTTCGCCGAGGAGGTCCACGATCCGGACGGGACCACGCGGCGCGAGTTCCGGCGCGGGTTCCGGCTCGAGCCCGGCGAGCGGGTGCTGCTCGTCGACGACATCCTCACGACCGGCGGCTCGCTGCTCGCCATGCTGCCGCCGATCGAGGCGTCGGACGCCGATCTCGTGCTCGCGGCGGTCCTCGTCGACCGATCCGGAGGGCTCGCGACCGTGACGTCGCCGGTGACCGGTCGCGCGTACCCCGCGACGGCGCTCTGGACGCTCGACCTGCCGACGTACGAGCCCGGCCCGGACACGTGCCCGGGGTGCGCCGCCGGCCAGCCCCTCGAGGCCCCCGGGTCGTCGGGCACCCATGGCGCGACGGGCGCCATCGTCGAGGGCACGCCGATGCCCGGGCACGGCATGCCTTCCGGTCCGCAGCCCGATAGCGCCGGGGTCGTCCCGAGCTCGCTCGGTCCCGCCACCTGACCGTCGTTCGTGCGGCCGGCTCGCTCCGGCCGGCCGGCTCGCTCCGGCTGACGCCGCCGGGGATGGGTTCGTGCTCCAGCGCCGGGGCCGCCCGGGATCGTGCCGCCCGGCCCGATCCGGCATTCCGAACGGTCCTTGACACCGACTCGGATACAATCCCGTGGCGGCACCCCGCCGACCGACCCTGCGGCCGGCCCGGTCAGGCTCGTTCCGATCATCCGAGGTCACGCTCGCGCTGACATGACGCGCTTCCAGAGGCTCGCCCTCGCCACCGCGGTCGCCACCTACGTCCTCGTCGTCGTCGGCGCCATCGTCCGGGGGACGGGCTCGGGGATGGGCTGCCCGGACTGGCCCCTGTGCCACGGGCAGATCATCCCGTCGACCACCGACTACCACCCGTGGCTCGAGTGGATCCATCGCTTCCTCGCGATGATCATCGGGTTCCTGGTGCTCGGCGTGGCGGTCCTCGCCTGGCGCGGCCACCGCCACCAGCGCTCGATCCTCTGGCCGTCGCTGGTCGCCGTGGTCGTCGTCTTCATCCAGGCGGCCCTGGGCGCGATCACCGTCGCGGAGAACAACGCGGGCGACACCGTCACGGCGCACCTCGCGACGGCCATGATCCTGCTCGGCATCCTGGTGTTCGTCTCGATGCGGGCGCGCTATCCCGACCGCCTGCCCGCGCGCGGCGCCAGCCAGCGCTTCACGCTGCTCGCGGCGTTCGCCGCGGCCAGCATCTACGCGCTGCTGCTGTTCGGCTCCCACGTGACGGCGACCGAGGCGGACATGGTGTTCCCGACCTGGCCGCTGTTCAACGGGGCACTGATCCCGTCGTTCCAGCAGCAGCCCGTGCAGGAGATCGCGCAGTTCCTGCATCGCGCCGTGGCCGTCGTCGCCGGCATCGTCCTGCTCGTCGCCGCGTGGGCCGCGATGCGGCTGCCACGCTCGCGACGCGGGCCCGTGGTCGCGCTGCTGCACACGGCGGTCGCCCTGTTCGTCATCCAGATCTTCGTCGGCGCCGCGCAGATCTTCACGAACATGTCGGACTGGGCCGTCGCGCTCCACGTCGCGCTCGCGGCGGCGATCTGGGCGCTGACGCTCGCGGCCACCATCCAGAGCTACTACCTGACGCGGCTCGAAGGCCGCGAGGAGCCGTCGCCGCGCGGCGAACCGGTGAGCGGTTCGGGCGCGGCGGGACCCGGAGGCGGTGGGGGCCGGGAAGAGCGGGCGGGCCTCGGTTCCCCCGGGCTGTCCGCGCTCACGGCCTCGACGGTTGGCGCGGAGCTGCTCGCGCGCGCCCCGTTCGCTCCGGGATCCCCCCTCCTGGGGCCCGCTTCCGCCGGTGCCGCATCCGCCGGCGCCTCGTTGGTCACCGCGCCCTTCGCCAGGCCCGCGCCATGGGCCCCCGTCGAGCCGGACGTCTCGCAGCGCCAGGCCACCCTCCGCCAGCGGGTCATGGCGTACGTCGCCCTGACGAAGCCGCGCATCATCGAGCTGCTGCTCGTGACGACGGTCCCGGCCATGGTCCTCGCGACGCGCGACGTGCCAGGCATCCGCGTCGCCTCGTGGGCCGCGCTCGTCGTCGGGACGCTGATCGGCGGCGCGCTCGCGGCCGGATCGGCGAACGCGATCAACTGCTACATCGACCGCGACATCGACGAGCTCATGACACGCACTCGGCGGCGTCCGCTGCCCGCGCACGAGGTCGATCCTGAGAACGCGCTGATCTTCGGCCTCGCGCTCGGCGTCGTGTCCTTCGCGTGGCTCACGCTGCTGGCGAACCTGCTGGCCGCGTTCCTGTCGCTGCTGGCGATCGCGTTCTACGTCGTCGTCTACACGCTGATGCTCAAGCGGACGACGCCGCAGAACATCGTCATCGGTGGCGCGGCCGGAGCCCTGCCACCCGTCATCGGCTGGGCCGCGGTGACGGGCAACGTCGCGCTGCCGGCGCTGCTGCTGTTCCTGATCGTCTTCTACTGGACCCCACCGCACTTCTGGGCGCTCGCGCTGCGCCTCCGGGGCGACTACGAGGCGGCCGGCGTCCCGATGCTTCCGGTCGTCAAGGGCATCCCGGAGACGGGCCGCCAGATCGTCGTCTACACCGTCGTGCTCGTCGCGCTCACGCTCGTCTTCGCCGTCGTGGCCGGGATGGGCCTCGTCTACACCGCCGGCGCAGTGCTGCTCGGCGCGCTGTTCCTCCGGCGCTCGTGGCAGCTGTGGCGCGACGGAACGGGAACGGGCGCGGTCAGGCTGTACCGCTTCTCGATCACGTACCTGTCGCTGCTGTTCGCGCTGATCGCGCTCGACGTCCTCGTGCCGATCGCGCTCTGATCTCCGGCACCCTCGGCAGGAACCCAGGAGGGGCCATTCGGCCCTCTTTCCGGGCCATTTGGACTATGATGCGGGGCGCCGGTGCGGCTGCCGTCGCGTCCGGTACGGCCGTCCCTCCGTGACGGCTCACCCGCGTCCCATCCGGCCCTTCGAGGGCCGGCTCGCGAAGCCCTCCGAACAGCCAGCCGACCCGACACCGCCACGAGAGGAACCAGCCGATGGCAGGTCGCACCGGAACGCTCGCGCCGCTCCACGACCAGCCCCACCAGGGCATCGACACGGCGCTCATGGGCGTCCTGCTGTTCATCGCCAGCGAGGTCATGTTCTTCGCCGGCCTGTTCGCGGCCTACTTCAGCATCCGGGCGGAGCACAGCGTGTGGCCGCCGCCCGGCTTCGAGATCGACATCGCCACGGCGGCAGTCCTCACCGTGATCCTGGTCTCGAGCTCGTTCACGATGCAGTACGCGCTGACGAGGATCCAGAAGGGCGACCGGACGGGAATGATCCGGGCGATGGGCGTCACGCTGGTCCTCGGCGTCCTCTTCCTGCTCGGCCAGCTGTACGACTACCACTCGCTCAAGTTCGGCATCAGCA
>JAKAAV010000289.1 GCA_021802185.1 Chloroflexota bacterium
GACGCTCGCTCCCCAGCTGCGGTACAGGTTCGACTCGGCGCGGGTCGAGAACTGCGGCCCCTCCATCGCGACATACGTGCCGCCGCGATGCACTCGCCGCGCCACGTCCGTGCCCGCCACGCCGGCCTCGCGGTCCGACTGCTCGAAGACGGCCTCGGCGAGGACGGCGAGCCGGGCCGAGAGCGTCGGGCAGAAGGGATCGGCGAACGCGACGTGCACGACGACCCCGCCCCCGTACAGCGTCGCCGGCCGGTTCTTCGTGCGGTCGATGAACTGGTCGGGGACCACGACGTCGCGCGGCCGGATCTCCTCCATCAGGGACCCGCACGCCGACACCGCGACGACCTCGCCCACGCCCAGCAGCTTGAGCGCGTACACGTTGGCGCGGTACGGGACCTCGGATGGTGTCAGGCGATGGCCACGCCCGTGCCGCGGCAGGAACGCGACCCGCGTGTTGCCCAGCGTCCCGACGACGAGCGCGTCGGATGGCGGGCCGTACGGCGTGGAGGGCCTGACCTCCACGACGTCGCGCAGCCCCCCGATCTCGTACAGCCCCGAGCCGCCGATGACGCCCAGCGCTGCCTCGGCGGATTCGGGCAGCCCCTCCCGCGCGCGTGCCTGCGCCGCGCGTCGCTCCGCGGCGTCCGCGCGTCGCCGCGCACCGTCCGCGCGAGCCTCGAGGCCGTCCGCTCGAGCTTGTGTCGTCCCCGGCGCGCCCTCGGTCGCGCTCAACCGACCGACCCATCCGGTCGCTGTCCCACGCTCGGCGGAGGATCGTCCGCGGCCGCGGGGACCACGCTCGCCGCGACCGGCGCGTCCGGTCCCCTCGCGGGGCGACGGCGGAGGATCGCGGTCGCGACCAGCCACACGCCCGCGAGGACGACCCCCCAGGGCACCAGGTAGAGCCAGGTCGCCGTCTCGCCCGAGTGCTCCATCGTCTGGATCCCGCTCACGCCCGCCAGCAGCACGCCGATTCCGAGCAGCAGCAGCGGCCAGGACACCGTCGACGGGAAGGAGGTGACCCAGCCCCGGAGGCTGCCCATCCCGCCCTCCAGCGAGTCGTCGCGCAGGAACGCGAGCCGCCGCTGGACGACGGAGGCGCGCGTGATCGCGTAGTAGGAGACGTAGGCGTACGAGACGCCGCCGATCACGTCGATGAGCCAGTGGTCGCCGGTGTACATCACGGAGAACGCGACGAGCAGCGTGTAGATGAAGCCAATCCAGCCGATCTTGCCGAACGCGCGCCGCAGCACGAGGAACGACAGGAACGGATAGCCGACGTGGAGCGAAGGCCATGCCGCAAACCCGTTCGGGTTCACGTCGTAGAACACGTAGGTGTAGATGTAGTCGGACTTGAACCCGAAGAAGTTCGCCAGCGTGTCGAACGCGCCCGGTTTGAGGTACGAGATGACGGGGTGGCCGTTCGGACCGTTGAGGGCCCCGACCTGGGCCGCGTACCAGGGCGGTGCGGTGGGGATCAGCACGAACGTGACGAAGCCCACCAGGCTCAGCAGGATCAGCGCCGCCACGAAGTCGTAGTAGTGGCTACGGCGCCAGACCCACAGGATGAAGCCGGTCACGAGCGGCAGCGCGAAGTGGAGCATGTACACCACGGTCGCGAACTCGGCGACGATGTCGACGCCGTGGGCCGGGTGGAAGGCGTCCTGCAGGATCTGCGACGGGATGTGCCCAAGCGCGACGAACCGCTCGGCGGTGACCATGTCCGTGACGTGGACGGGCAGTCCGACGTTGTCGGCGAGCCCGCGCATGAGCTCGTACGCCAGGAACAGCACGACGAACGGCAGCCAGTCGCGCAGGAAGAGTCGGCCGCGCCCGAGGATCACGGCGCCCAGGCCGAACGCGACAGCCATGACGTCGGGAGTGATCTCGACGCCGCGGAGGAACATCAGGAGGACGACGAGCAGGCTGTAGCCGACGACGCCGATCATCATCAGCCGCTCGTTCCGGCGGCCGAGCCTGTTCGGCGGCGCGCCCACGGGCGTCGTGCCCGGCGTCGTGGTGTTCTCCTCGGTCGTCACTGTGCAGGAATATCCGTCATCTGCGCCCCGAGCTGTGGGTGAGGAGCGGCGACGACGCCGCTCACGGGCGGCCGCCTGCAGGATTATGGCAAGGATCGACGGACCGCGTGCGGGACGATCGCCTTCCTGCGTGCCCCTTCGTCGCGCGTCCCGGACGTCGTCCCCGGGCGCGCCGGGGGCGCGCGAACCCTTGGCGTGATGACACTGCAAGCCGCGGGCCCCGGAGGAATCGGGCCTGTGACCTGGTCCGCCGTTCGAGCCGAGCCTCCGCAAGCGGCGCGCTCCCATACTCGGCGCGGACCACGTGTCGCGGAGGGAGCACATTGCGGAAGGACTCACCACGGACCGCCGTTCCGGCGATCGTCACGCTCGCCGTCGTCGCCGCGCTGATCGGCGCGGGCTGCGGCTCCTCGACGACGAAGGCGCCCGTGCCGGCGCCTCCCACGGGCCAGGCGTCCGCCGGGCCGCTCGCGACTCCCGCCGCAGCGGCGGCGGCAACGCCGTCGGCCGCGCACGTCGTCGTGATCGTGATGGAGAACCAGGCGTCGTCCGACCTGGCCGGCAATCCGTCGGCGCCCTGGATCACGCACGCTGCGAAGACGTACGGATACGCCGCGAACTACTTCTCCGTCGGGTACCCGAGCCAGTCCGACTACATCGCGCTGACGTCGGGAAGCACGCAGGGTGTCTTCTCCGACCACCCTGTCACGCTCGACGCGCACAACATCGTCGACGAGCTCGAGGGGGCCGGGCTCTCCTGGAAGGCGTACATCGAGGGCCTCCCGGCCGACAAGCTCGCGCCCTCGTCGCCGGACGGGCGGTACGGTCGTCAGTACGACCCGTTCGTCAGCTACCGCGACATTCAGACGAACCCGTCGCGGATGGCCAACGTCGTCGACCTCTCCTCGCTGGCGCACGACCTCCAGGCCGGATCGCTGCCGGCCTTCGCCTGGATCACGCCCGACCAGTGCCACGACATGCACGGCATCACGGGCACGGGCGCGGCGAGTGCCGCGGCGACGTGCGGATTCGCGCAGAGTCGCGCCTCACTGATCCGCGCCGGGGACGAGTTCCTCGCGACCTGGGTGCCGCGGATCCTGGCCTCGCCGTCGTGGACGCCCGATTCGGTGCTGTTCGTCACGTGGGACGAGAGCAACGGGGTGGACAATCAGGGGTGCTGCGATGCCACGCCCGGCGGCGGCCGTGTCCTCGCGCTCGCCATCACGCAGCCGGCCGTGCACGTCGAGTCGACCGTCGCGTACAACCATTACTCGCTGCTCGCGACGGTCGAACGGCTCCTCGGCCTCGCGTGCCTCGGCAACACGTGCGACACCCGGAACGTCCGGCCGATGCTGGACCTGCTGCCTCCGCGCTGACCCGTCAGCGGGTTTGCGTCTCGCCTTCCCGTGACACTGCGCGGGCGCGGACGATCTCGGCACGCGAGCCCGGGGCCACGGCGACGACGGGTTCATCGGCCGCATCCGGCGAAGCAGACGCGGCCGGGGGCGAAGCCACCCTGTCGCGGACCGCCGCCTCCGCGTTCCGGATCGCGGCCTCGATCTCCGAAGCCGTGGGAAGCCGGACCCGCAGGTCGGACGCCTTCCGCTCGATCGCCGCGACGAGCCACGCCTGCGCCGAGATCGCGGCTGCGTCGAGGCGTGCCGCGCCGGCCGAGAGGTGACGCAGGGCCGTCCGAGACATGCGCGTTGCCGAGGCCGCGCCAGCCGCCCGCGCGCGCGTGACCGACGC
>JAKAAV010000290.1 GCA_021802185.1 Chloroflexota bacterium
CGTGCCCCCTCGTCGGCGATCGCCACCTGTCGCGTCACGTGGTACTACACGCCGCCAGCTTGGATGGCCAGCTTGGTTGCGGTCCTGTCCGGCGGTCGCAACGTGCTGACCGGCACGCCGATCGATACGGTTCCGATGACGCCCTGCCAGAAGGCCAAGTGGCTGGCCGGCGCTGCGGCCGGCGACGGATGCAGCGGCACCGTCTGCGAGGGGATCAACGACAGCCCGCATGGCCGGTACGACCGGGGCCTGACCGAGTCGCCCTGACCCACGGGCCGGCCTGGTCGAAACGACCTCCTTCTGGCGCGGTCACAATGGGGGATCCGCGCCGCACGATCACGCGCCGCGGCCGGGCTGCCCTTTCGGTGCGGGCGCAAGGAGGCCACCATGGGCGAGCACCTATCCAGGTCGGAGCGTCCGCGGGCAGCGACGCAGCAGGAGACCGACGCACGCAATCTTGGTGCCCGTCGCTCGTGGGCTTCAAACGGTGCCCATTGGGCCGTCACGGCGCGGCGGTTGCTCGCCACGCCGCGCGGCTTCCCCGACGCGCTGCTCGGATTCGTTGCTCTCTACCTATGCGTGAAGGCTGCGGCGTTTCTGGTCAACGGTCGGTTCCATGTTCCCGCCGACTCGGAGGCCGCCTCTGACTGTCCGTTCTACGGTAGCGAGCTCACCGCCCTGTGCGACCGGCTTGAGCGCATCCGCGACGGCGTGCTGCATCACGCGGACAGGTTTGGCGAGGACGGCGGGATCAACCTCCAGCTCCTTCCAGACGTGACGATCACGGTCACGAGGATCAAACAAGGGCAGCGGACCGTGGACCAGATGACGCGGCCATCGGCGATCGCGTTGCTCGACCGGCTCGAGCCGTGGCTTCAGGGTCAGGCCGAACGGCTTCAGGAGCCACCGGCGCCAGACCTCGAGGCCAAGATCGAGGCGTGGGCGCGCCGCGCTTCCGGTAGCAACGGCCGGTAGCAATGGGGCCGGATATGGCCGGTATAGCCGGCCACCCAGAACGCAGCATGAGCACAATTTGGAACGTCGCCGGACGATGGAGGACCCACGGGCCCGAACTGCAAAACCTCTATTCACCGGTTCGAATCCGGTCGTCGCCTCCACTTTCTCGCCTCAACCGGGCCCCTTCGGGGGCCTTTTCCATATCCCATGGGCCGAGCGTTTGACGCCGGTCCGTCGCCGAGCACAGCTCGCCTATCACGGCCGCGACGTCCCGGCTGAGAAGCCACCGGTCGTCGCCCGGGCTCGAGCGGCTGGCCTCGGCGATGCGCTTGACTGCCAAGCGCATCATCTCGAGACGGTCGAGCAGGCCTCGGCAGAACGCTTCGATCGCCGGTTCGCCGGTTCGCCGGTTCGCCGGCGAGCACTTCGCTGTGGCCGGCGCCTGGCGGGAGGTTCGGTGTCGGACGAGGTCGTCGGCAGAGGGGACGAGCTCGCTGCGGTCGACCGTCTGCTGACGCGTGCGGCCGACTCCCTCAGGTGTCTCGTCATCGACGGCGAGGCCGGCATCGGGAAGACGACGCTCTGGAAAGCCGCCGTCGACACGGCGCGGGCGCGCGGTTGGGGCGTCCTCTCTTCGCGGCCGGCCCGGTCCGAGCAGGGGCTCACGCTCGGTGCGCTGACCGACATCCTCGGCGGCCTCGAGGACGACGCGTTCGGACGTCTGCCGGAACCACAGCGGCAGGCGCTGGAGGTCGCCCTCCTCCGTCGAACGCCATCCGGGACAGTGCCCGACCAGCGCACGCTCTCGGTGGCCGTGGTCGGCCTCCTGCGCGGTCTCGGACGCCCGGAACGGCCGGTCCTCCTCGCGCTCGACGACGCGCAGTGGCTCGACGAAAGCTCGTCTGCCATCCTCGCATACGCGATCCGCCGGCTGACCGATCGTCCGTTCGCGCTCCTCGTCTCGGTCCGCCGCGGGTCCGAGGCGCCTGCCCCCGACGCGCTCGCGGGCGCCGTGCCGGCCGATCGGGTCGAGCGTCTCCGGGTCGGCCCGTTGTCGCTGGGCTCGCTGCACCGCCTGTTCGAGACCAGGCTCGGACGGTCGTTCCCACGCCTGGTCCTTGTCAGAATCGAGGCCGCGTCCGGCGGCAACCCCCTGTACGCTCTCGAGATCGCCCGCGCCCTCGATCGGTCCGGGGCGCCGATCACGCCCGACCACCCGCTGCCCATCCCCGAGTCGCTCGGCTCGCTGCTCGCCGGCCGGATCCGCGTTCTCCCGGGCCCGACGCGTCGGGCGCTCCTGCTCGCCGCAGCTGCCGTGGAACCGACGGCCGAGACCCTGCGCCGGGCGCACGTCGACACTGCCGACCTCGTGCCGGCGGTCGAGGACGGGATCGTGTCGATCGACGTCGACGCGATCCGGTTCACCCACCCGCTCCTGGCGCAATCGGTCATCTCGTTGACTCCGGCCGACCAGGTCCGCGCGGCTCATGCGGCGCTCGCCCTGGCGAGCGAGTCGGTGGACGCGCGCGCCAGGCATCTCGGTCGGGCAGCCGACGGGCCGGACGAGACGGTTGCGTCCGCGCTCGACGCCGCGGCAGGCATGGCCCGAGACCGCGGCGCGACGCTCGACGCGGCGGCGCTCTACCAGGAAGCGGCACGGCTCACCCCGGCCGCGCAGATCGGTGCAGCCCTCGGCCGCTCGCTCATGGCCGCCGAATGCCTGTTCATCGACCTCTCGGAGGTCGTGCAGGCGGATCGCATCCTCGAGGCTGCGCTCCGCGACCAGATCGGGCCAGGGCCACTGCGGGCCGAGGCTCTGAGCGAGCGGGCCCTGCTTCGCTACTACCACGGGCAGGTCGCGGAAGCGATCGAACTCGCGCGCCGTGCCGTGGAGGTGGCCGGCGACGACGCCGTGCTTCGGGCGAAAGTCCTCGGGCGTGCGGCCTTCGTCACGATGCAGCTCGATCTCGAGCGCGGGATCGCGATGGTCGACGAGGCCGTCCAGCTGCTCGAGGGGGTGCGGGAGCAGGTGGATCCGGATTTGCTCGCAAACGTCCTGTTGCTTCGGGCCGTGGGTGAGCTGGGCGCAGTCCGGCCGTCACGCGCGGGCGACGTCGAACGGGGACTCGGGCTCATCACGCCCCATGGCCGCTCGTGGGAACGCGAGGGTGCCGACGGGAGCGCACTCGGTATCGCGCGCCTCACCGACGACCTGGACCGCGCCGTCGACTTGACGCGGGCGCTCATCCGGTCGAAGTCGGGGCCGACGGGCGACGACCCGTGGAACCTGGTGATGCTCTCCGGCCTGCTCCTGCTTCGCGGCGACTGGCCCGAGGCCCGACGGCTGGCCGAGGCGGGGATGGAGGGCTACGAGCGGGAGGGCGCCGAGATCCACCCGGCGTGGGGGCTCCGCGGCCTTGCGCTCGTGGCCGCGCACGATGGGCGGCCGGAGGATGCGCGCCGCTGGGCGAGTGAGGGGCTGCGCGAGGCCGTCGAACGCGGGGACGTCGTCCTCCAGGTCTTCCACCACCAGATCCTGGGCTTTCTCGCCCTGACGGAGGAGGCGTGGGCTGAGGCGGAGGTCCATCTGGCGGCGGCGGACGCGCTGGCCGATGGGATCGCAGCCCGGCACCCCGGTCGTTTCAAGCTGGCAGGTGATCGTGTCGAGGTGGCACTGGCGCGCGGCGACCTTGAGTGCGCCGCCCAGATCGTCGCGCGGCTCGACGAAGCGGCGCACGTCGCCCCGACCCCGTGGGTCCTCGCCGTGGGGGCGCGGTGTCGCGGACTGCTCGCGGCGGCACCCTCGCG
>JAKAAV010000291.1 GCA_021802185.1 Chloroflexota bacterium
GTTCGTCGCTCACGTGGTCACCTCGCGCGGCCTGCCGCAGTCGTCCCGAACCGTGGCCCGACTCCGCGTCCACCGCCCGGCGCGTCCACGCGGTTCAGACGCGCGTCAGGTAATCGCCCGTCCGCGTGTCGATCCGGATCGTGTCACCCTCGTTGACGAACAGCGGCACCTGGACGGTCAGGCCGGTCCCGGTCGTCGCAGGCTTGCGCGCACCGGTCGCGGTGTCGCCGGCGAAGCCGGGCTCGGTCTCGGCGACCACCATGTCGACCGTGATCGGGAGTTCGACGCCGATCGTCTCACCCTCGTAGCTCGTCCGGTCGAGCACCATCCCGTCCATCAGGTACGGCACCGCGTCGCCCAGCTGCTCGGCGGTCAGCGTGAACTGGTCGAACGTCTCGGTCTCCATGAAGTGGAAGTCGTCGCCGTCGCGGTACAGGAACTGCACCGGACGCCGGTCGAGGTGTGCGCGCGGCCACTTGTCGCCGGCCTGGAACGAACGCTCGACGGTCTGGCCGCGCTTCACGTTCTTGAGCTTGATCCGGACCTGCGCGGACCCCCGGCCCATCTTGATGTGGTGGTAGTCGAGGATCTGCCAGAGCTCTCCGTCGAGCTCGATCACGATCCCCTTGCGCAGATCGCCGGTCGAGACCATGGGTGGGCGACTCCTGTCGTGGGCGGCCGCCGGCGGCGGCGCGGGCATCTCGGGCTGAATGCGACCGATTGTACCCGCGGCGGAAGACGCGCCGGCCGATCGTCGGCCCACCGCGCGAGGCGGCCGTGTCAGACCCGAGACGCGATGCGGCCGGGGGACGCGACGCGCGGCCTCGAGGCCGCCCGGCGGCTGACGTCGGCGCGTCCCCGGCGGCTACTCCCCGACGACCGTCACCTCGCGCGGGAACGCCGTGAGCCGGTGGAGCGTGTCGGACTCGGGGTCGAACGCGACGAGGTCCTCGATCCGGATCCCCGTCTCGCCCGGCAGGTAGACGCCGGGCTCGATCGAGAACACCGTCGGCCAGGGCAGCGGCGCCGGAACCGCGCGGCGGCTGAGCGACGGCATCTCGTGCGTGGCGAGCCCGATCCCATGCCCGAGCCCGTGCCCGAAGTGTTCGCCGTGGCCCGCCGCCACGATCACGTCGCGTGCGGCGGCGTCGACCGAGACGCCCGTCGGCGCCTCGTGCTCCGCCGCGGCCAGGGCCAGCATCGCGAACGCGGCCGCCTGGGACGCGGCCACGAGCCGGTACAGCTCGAGGTCCCGCTTCGCAGGTTCGCCCACGAACAGCGTCCGCGTCATGTCGCTCCGATACCCGGCCACCTGGGCTCCGAAGTCGAACAGCAGCACCTCGCCGCCCCTCACGCGTCGCTCACCCGGCGAGCCATGCGGCAGCGCGGCACGCGGCCCGGACAGGCACGTGACGTCGAACGCGAGCGCCTCCGCTCCGTGCGTTCGCATCTCCCATTCGAGCTGGAGCGCAAGGTCATGCTCGGTCACGCCCGGCCGGATCGAGGGGAGGAGGCGGCGCAGCGCATCGTCGGCGACGGCGCAGGCGGCCGCGATCCGCTCGACCTCCTCGGGTTCCTTGTCCGCCCGGAGCTCCTCCACCCATGGGCCGGCCGCCACGAGCTCGACGTCAGGCGTTGCCGCCTGCAGCGCCTCCCACAGCGCGTGGCTCACCAGGCTCGCCTCGACCGCGACGCGCCGGACGGGTCCGCCGTCGGATGCGCGAAGCGACCGGACGAGCCCGTCCCACCGGACCGGCAGGTCGTAGTACGCCTCCTCGACCCGCTGTCCCCGGCACTCCTCCTCCGCCTGCTCGCGGTAGCGGCTGTCGGCCAGCACGACGACCTCGGCAGACGAGATCAGGAACCGGCCGCTGTCCCCGGCGACCTTCTCCTCCCCCTCGCCGAGCACGAACCCCGTCAGGTAGCGCGTGTTCTCCCGGCTGACCCCAAAGTAGACGTCGACGGCCTGCTCAGCCATACGCTCCCGGAGCCGCGCGACCCGGAGCGGGCGCGCGACGGCGTCCGCGGAGGCCCAGCGCGCCAGGTCCTCGGGCGTCGGGGGGATGGAGGGACGCGGACCGACCGGCAGGTCGGGCGACGGAAGGGCGTCGGTCATTGCAGGCACCTGGAAGCGGTCACTGGATGTACCCATACCTGCGCATGTTCGCGAGCTGCTCCGCGTACGTGCGCGCGAACGCATGCGTGTGGCTGCCGTCGTTCTTCGCGAGGAAGTAGAGGTAGCCGGTCGCGGTGTCGGGGTTGAGGGCGGCCTTTACGGAGGCCAGGCTCGGGGTGCAGATCGGGCCCGGGAACATGCCGGTCCAGGTGTAGGTCTGGAAGCCCTGCAGGTCCGCCGGCAGCTTGACGGACCCGGGGTTTGCGAGCGCGTTCCAGAACACGTAGTCCTTCCACTGTGCGAAGGGCGTCTTCCGGAGCTGCGCGGTGTCGTAGCCGTAGATCACGGTCGGGTCGGCGTCGAGCGCCATCTTCTGGGCCAGCCTGTTCGCGTACACGCCGGCGATGAGCACGCGCTCCGACGGCACCCGCGCCTCCTGCTCCACCAGGCTCGCCAGGCTCAGCACCTGGTAGAAGTTGCGACCCTCCTTCTGGGCCTGCTGGACGGCGCCCATCCCGATGTCGGACTGCCACAGGTCGAGCAGGTCTCGCACCATCTGCTCCGGCGTCACGTCCTGGTACACGTCGAACGTTCCCGCGCCGAGGAAGCCCTCGAGGGAGCGGCCGGCCGGCAGCGTCGACAGGAACGGGTACGACGACAGGATCGCGGGCGTCGGGTGAAGCGCCAGCTGGTAGAACGCCTGGACGTCCATCTTCAGCGGCAGCGTTTCCAGGTACGCGGTGATCTGCTCGAGCCGGAGGCCCTCGCGCAGCGCGACCGTCACGGTCGGCACGGGCGCCTGCTGCAGCCGGGCGAGGATCGCCTGCGGCGTCATCGTCTGGTTCAGGTCGTACGCGCCGGCCTGGATCTGCCCCGCGAGTCCCTCGGTGATCGCGAGGTAGGTGATCGCGAAGCCGTCGCGCACGAGTCCGTCGCGCTGGAGACTGCCGGCCACGTCTGCCGTGGTGGCACCCAGCGGCACCTTGAAATGGACGATGGTGGCGTTCGTGCCGGCCGGCGCGGTCAGGTCGGCGCCGAGGCGGTCGCGGACGATCCTGGCGACGGGCCCGACCTGCAGCAGCGACGGGTTGCTCTCGGCCATGCTGAACACCACGCCGTTGACAGCCGGCCCGACCGTGATCGACGAGAGCAGCCACAGGAGGACGGCGGCGACGGCCAGGACTCCGAGCAGGCCCCCGAAACGGGCGAGCGCCGGGCCGCGGCGCCGGTCGTTCGGCCGTGCCGTGTACCCGCCCCGCCTCACCCCGCTGACGGGCCGCTCTTCTCCGGTCACTCGCTCACCCCCGTGGTACCGCTGCCACCCGGTCCCGATCCGGCATTCCCGGCATTCCCGGCATTCCGGGCATTCCGGGCGGCCTCGCGTGCCGTGAGCTCGGCGCGCAGGATCGCCTCGGCCGCGAGGCGATCGACCCGGACGCGCCTCGCGACGATCGACGATCGCGTCGGCCGTCCGGTCGACGCATCCCGCCGCATGCGCGGCTGCACGGCCTCCGCCGCTTCTGTCGTCAGTCGCTCGTCGCGCCACGACAGCGGCAGCCCGGTTCGCGCTGCGATTTCCGCGCCCCAGTCGCGCGTCCGATGTGCCTGCTCGCCCTCCGCGCC
>JAKAAV010000292.1 GCA_021802185.1 Chloroflexota bacterium
TTCGTGTCGAAGTCGGGCATCTGGCCGGCCTTCGCACTCACGACGCCCGTCGCGCCCGGGAACGCCGCGCGCGCGGCGGCGAACGCCTGCGTCTCGGTCAAGCCGCCCGACGGCGGGGCGGCGCCGGCGACGCACCCCGCGAGGAGTGCCGCCATGAACAGGATGGCCAACAGGCGTCCCGGTCGTGTCATCGTCGTTGCCTACGGCCTCGCGCACTGCCAGGTGAGATCGACGTAGAAGGTCTGCCCGTCGACACCCGGCAGTCGCTCGCCCCAGCTCGACGGCGCAGCGGCCGGCGGGTGGGACGCGTCGAGCACGAGTCCGACGCGGTCCTGCCCCGAGCTCCCGTCCGCCGTCCGTGCCGGCTCTCCGTTCGGCAGGCGCCCCGGCTCGAGCACGTTCTGCGTGCCGTTGACGTACGCCGCACGCGCGGAGCCGTCGGAGGCCACGCGGTCGAGGCGGACCTGCGGCAGCGTGAACGAGGCGGCGACGCGCAGCTCGTCGCCGTTCGGTGCCGCGACGGGCGTCGTGGCGGCGAAGCTCCCGACCCGCCAGCGGCCGGGCAGCCACTCGCAGGTGAGGAGCCCATGGGCGGCCGGCATGCCCGGCATCGAGAGCGTATACGTGCCCGAGACGGTGGCACCGGGGATCCACGTCGGGCCGAAGGGGTATGCGGCGACGGCGCCGACGAGGAGCGCCGCGACCCCGGCCAGGAGCGGCGCCTCGCCGAGCATGACGAGCCGGGCGACGCCGAAGAGGAACCCGAGGACCGCGACGAGGCCGATGACGACCCGCGCGGCCGTGGCCGTGAACGCGAGCGCCTCGGGCGCGCTGTCGAGGACGTGCACGAGCATCCCGACGAGCACGCCCACGACGAGCATGATCGCGCCCCAGCGGAGTAGATCGCGCTCGATCCGGACGCGCCGACGGACGCGGGGACGCCCGAGGTGGGACAGGTCGGCGTTCGCGCGGCTATCCACCCGGGCATCCCTCGCCGACCGACGATCCCCGCTCCGCTCCGGCGGCGATGGATGGACCCGCCTGCCCGTCTGGGACCGACGCGATGCCCATGCCCGACCAGTAGACGGGGTTGATGAGCGTCACGGTCGAGCCGGTCGTGAAGGCGAGGACCTCGCTCCGGTAGGGACGCCCTCGCCCGTCGATCCCGCAGACCTGGAGGACCAGGCCGCCGGCATCCCAACCGCCGTTCGCGAGGCGTGTCGGCTGCAGGACCCGCGTGGCGTAGACGGTCGGCGGATCCGGCGGGACGGCGTCGCGGCCGGCCTGGTCCAGGATGATCGGGCAGTTCCCGTCGCTCAGACTGCACAACCCCGCGAAGTCGTACGCCCTGGCGTAGGAGACGGCGCGGTCGAGCGCGGCGACGGCCCGCGCCCCGCTCGGGTGGAGGTGGAGGCGGGAACGCGGAGTTCAAGGCGCGTGGCGCGAACTGCGACCCGATGACCGCGACGGCCGCCAGCGCGACCACGAGGATGCCACCGAAGAGCACGTGTGGCCGCGATCGGATCATGGATTGCGCACCAGCCACCGGGTCACGGCACGATCGGAGTGATGGCGCGTGGCATGGCGAGGAACCAGATGAGCGCGACGGCCACGAGCAGCGCCACGACGACGAGCGCGATCAGCCACTCGGTCCGCGACATCGGGGCGGCCCCCTCGACCGGGCGCGGCAGTGCGACGATGAGCAGCGTCGCGAGCGGGCCGAGGAGGAGCGAGACGACGAACCAGAAGAGACCGCTGCGGGCCCTTGCCCTGGGCCAGACCCGCGTTGATCAGCGCGAGCGTCCCCCAGCCGACCGCGTAGCCCGACTGACCGGTGACCGTCATCGCGGCCGCCCGCCGCGTCCGGCGTGCGTGGGCCCCGGTCCCGCGGCCGACCCTCCGCCGAGCGGCATGTACGCGTTCGCCAGCGCGAGAGAGCCACCGACGAGCATGTCGATGAGGCCGAGCGCCGCGGCGCTCACCACACGGCGGGCCGACACGCGGACCATCTCACGCCTCCTCGCGGCCGGCGAACCGGCGCGACCCGAAACGGCCTGCGGTCGCGCTGGCCGGAGCGCGTGCTCCAGCCTCGGGTGTCCCCCACTCCGATTCGCGCAGCTCGTCGAGCACGTCCGTGAGCCGACGGCGCCCCTCGACCCGGTCGACCCCGAGGGCGAGGGCGGTCTCGTCGGCGCCGAGGCCCATCCCGAAGCGCAGCGCGAGGACGGCACGCTGCTCGAACGGCAGCGCGGCGAGGCAGGCCGCGAGATCGGAATCGCCACCCGGCCCGCGATCGGCCGGAGCGTCGACCGGCGGGCGGCCCAGCGGCCCCGATCCGACGCGGCGGCGCGCGCGTCGGACGACGAGCCCGGCGAGCCACGTTGCGAGCGGGAGGTGTTCCGCGTGGCGCTCGATCAGCCGGAACCCCTCGACGTACGCGTCGCGCACGATCGCTTCGGCAACGCTCGGCGAGCCGACCAGGCGCACGGCGAGCGCGAACAGGGGGCGGCTGGACGCCTCGATCAACTCGGCAGACGCGGCCTCGGACCCCAGGCGGCAGCGATGCACGAGGTCGAGCTCGGCGTCGCGCCGGGCAGCCGAGGACAGCGCGACGAGCCCGGTCACGGCGCCGCCCCGGTCAACGGCACGCTGAACGTCCACGGTCCCTCGACGCGGATCACCGTGTGATCGGTTCCCGACCCGCTGAGCGCATCGATCCGCACGACGAGCGTGTCCGTCGGGTGGTCGGACCCCGCGAGCGTGTTCAGCTCGAAGAGCCAGGAGCCGGGATCGGCGACGGCCGGCAGCGCCTGCAGCGGCAGCGTGCGCCCGTCGAGCGTCACGAAGCCGCTCGGGTACAGGTTGGCGAGGTCCGGCCCGGTCACCTTCAGGCGACCCCGCACCATCGACGGCGAGACCGAGGCCGACTCGAGCGTGAGCGTGTAGGCCGACGCCGTGACGGCGGTGCGCGGCGTGACGACGACGCCGCCGGGGGCCACGTCGGCCGCGAAATGGAACGTCACGGGGGCGGGCATCGGGGTGAACGTCGCGCCCGGCGAGGGTCCGACGTAGGCGTCGTGCGCCGAGACGGCGAGCTCGAGCGTGAGGGTGAACTCGTGGCGGCCGGGCGCGAAGGGCGTCTCGGGCAGGAACCCGAAGACCCAGCCGTTGGCGTTGCCGTTCGGGTAGCCGCTCGCGAAGTACGGATCGCAGGGGATGCCGCCGGCCTCGCTGAGGGTCGGGTCCGGCCCGAACTCGACGTGTGTCGCGCCGGCACCCTCGATCACGCTCACCCCCACGAGCACCTGGTTGGTGTCGGCATAGACGCGCTCGAGGGTCAGGCGGTACGGCCCGGCGACCTGCACGATGCCGGGCTGTGCGGCACGGTCGAAGCCGAGCTGCCAGCCCTCGACCGGTGCCACGATCGGCTCGAACAGCCCGACGTAGGCCGCCCCGGCGCCGACGAGGACGAACGCGGCGAGGAGGAGCGCCACCGGGCGCAGCCGCCGCGGCAGCGGGAGCCGCCAGCCCAACACGCGGCGCGCGGGCCGCACGGACCCTGCGCGGCGCAGGGCGATCGCGGCCGCCACCCGGCCGTCCATGTGGGCGAGCCCGGCAACCGTCGGCTCGCTCGCGAAGGCGGCGCCGAGCAGCGCGTCCAGGCGCGTCGCGCTCAGCGGCACGCCGTTACTCCCAGCCATGGCAGGCCTCCCGGAGCGCCTC
>JAKAAV010000293.1 GCA_021802185.1 Chloroflexota bacterium
ACTCGGAGCGGAGGGTGCAGGGGTGGAGCAGGGGTGGAATCGAGGGTGGGCCGTGGCAGGAAAGGACGACAGGCCTGCGTAGTCGACGCGTCGCGGGAATCTGACAGCGCGAGCGGCGGGCGGTGAGCTCGGGCCGGAAGAGCGGCGGGCGGTGAGCACGAGCGGCGGGCGGTGAGCGCGGGCCGGAAGAGCGGCGGGCGGTGAGCGGCGGGAAGAGCGGCGGGCGGTGAGCGCGGGCCGGAAGAGCGGCGGGCGGTGAGCGGCGGGAAGAGCGGCGTCGTCGGCGCCGGGGCGGACCTGCAGGAGGTCGGGGCGGCGCCTCGTGTCCACCGCGCCGCCGCGTGCCTGTGGGGGCGCCTCGTGCCCAGCGCGCCGCCTCGAGCCTGCCTGGGCGCCCGCGTGCCTGCGGGGGCGCCCCGCGTGCAGCCACACGACGTCGCACCCGTGCGCTCGCTCCGCTGACGCCCCGGCGATCGACTCCGCTACGATCTGGCGACGATGCCATCCACGTTTCCCCGGCGCGTGCCCGTCACCGAGCTGCACTGCCACCTCGGCGGCGCCGTGACGCCCGCGATCATGTGGGGGATCGCGCACGCACAGGGGATCAAGCTCCCGACGAAGGACTACTGGGAGTTCCGCGACATGATCACCGTGTCGCCACGCCACGGTCACTCGTTCGACGGCTACCTCCAGCTGTTCCACTGGACCGAGCTCATCCAGTCGTCGCCGCTCGCCGTCGAGCGGTCGGTGTACGAGGTCGTCGGGGGCGCCTACCGGCGGAACAACGTCACCACGATGGAGCTGCGCTTCAACCCCATGAAGCGCAATCGCGGCGGCGAGCAGGACCTCGACCACATCATCAGCGCCGCGATCCGGGGCATGGACCGCGCCGAGCTCGAGTACCCCGTGCGGCCGGGCCTGATCCTGTGCCTGGACCGGGCGTTCCCGTACCAGCTCAACGAGATCATCGCCGAGAAGGCGATCACCTACAGCGGGCGCGGGGTCGTCGGCATCGACGTCGCCGGGCCCGAGACCTCCGACTTCCGCGTGCGCGAGTACCGCCGTCTGTTCGACCGCGCGCGCCGCCACGGGCTCGGGATCACGGTGCACACGGGCGAGGCCGGGCCGGTCGAGGAGGTCGCCGAGGTCATCGAGCACCTGAGTCCGTCGCGGATCGGGCATGGCGTGAAGGCGGCGTACGACCCACGCACGATGGGGATGATCCGCGAGCGCGGGATCGTGCTCGAGATCTGCCCGACGAGCAACCTCAACACCGGCGTGGTGTCGGGGTGGGACGAGTTCCGGTGGATCTTCGACACGTTCCGGCGGAACGGCGTGAAGTACACGATCAACACCGACGGGCCGGAGATGCTCCGGACCTACATTCGCGACGAGCTCGCGACGCTCACGCGGCTTGGCATCCTCTCCGTCGAGGAGCAGCTGCAGTCCGCCGAGTGGGCGCGCCAGGCGTCGTTCGTCGAGGGAGTGGCCGACGTGCCGCTGGCGAGACGCAAGCCGCCGGCGCGCAAGACCGTCGAGCGCGAGGAGGCGTAGCGGTCGGCCTCAGGCCTCGACCGCGTCCGGGTCGGGCTGCCCCGTCGCACTCCCCTGCAGACTCGCGTCCGCGGCGCCCGGCTCGCGGAACACGTACACGCAGCTCCGGCCGCCACCGGCGATGTGCCGCTCCCGCACGACGTCGACCCCGAGGACCTCGGCGAACAGCCGCACCTCTGCCTCGCACGCCGCCGGCGCCTCGGCCGCGACCTCGTGGATCGGGCAGTTGTGCTCGACGAGCCGGAGCGTTCCGTCGTCCTCGACGAGCTCCGACATGTATCCCTGCTCGGCCTGGATGACCGTCAGCTCCCGTGCCCGGACGACGAGCGGCGCCGCCCCGAGCCCCCGCGACCGGAACCGCTCGCGAATCTTCCGGACCTGGGCCGCGCGGCGCGCCTCGAACACGCGATCCAGCAGCTCGGCCCCGCCGACGTCGCCGACAGCGTCGACGAGGCTCAGCGACAGGCGGTCGTAGCTCGCGGGCAGGAACGGCTGCGCGCGCTCGGTGACGTCGTACAGGTGGCGCGGTCGGCCGACGCCATGGCGGAGGCTCTGCCGCTGCACGAGGCCGTCCGATTCCAGCGTCCGGAGTTGCTGGAGGATGGCCGTCCGGCTCACGCGGAATTCCGCGGCGAGAAGGTCGGGGGAGAGTGGGCCCTGGCGACGAAGCGCGAGCAGGATGGCCTGCGGGGTCGGGGCGTGCCGCTGCTCCACGGGGCGGGCGTCCATGAGCCGAGGCTACCACCGGGCCCCGGCGCCGTGGCCGCGGTTCCGCGGATCGCGAGACCGCGGTTCAGCCGATGCAGGTCGCCTCGAACCCAGGTGGCGGCGCCGCGATGGCGGCGCGCCGGTGGCTGTCTCCGAGCCTGCCGCAAGCCGCGCTCGCGCCCACACGTGCTCGCGGCCGGCCCTGGCGGTGTCGTACCATCTCTTCCCGTGCCCGAGCTGAGACCGTTCCGCGCGCTCCGGTACGACGTTTCGGCGGTCGGGGACCTCCGCGACGTCGTGAGTCCGCCGTACGACGTCATCTCGCCCGACCTCCAGCGGTCGCTCGCGCGCCGTCACGCGCGAAACGTCGTGCGGCTCGACCTGCCGCTCGACGAGGCCGGCGACCCACCGGACGAGCGGTACCGGCGCGCGGCCCGCGACCTGGCCGCGTGGCGGTCGGACGGCACGCTCCGCGCCGACCGGCTGCAGTCGGTGTACGCGTACGAGCAGGCGTACGTCGTGCCGGGGACACGGCAGGCGCGCGTCCAGCGCGGGTTCTTCGCGCGGCTCCGGATCGAGGAGCTCGGCCCCGGCTCCGGCGTGCGCCCCCACGAGCGGACGCTGACCGCCCCGAAGGAGGATCGCTACCGGCTGCTGCGCGCGACGGGGGCGAACGCGAGTCCCGTCGTGCTGCTCGCCGAGGACCCCGGCGGCGAGGCGATGCGCGCCCTCGAGGAGGTGTGCCGGCTCGACCCGGCCGCCGACGTGACCGACGACGACGGCGTCCGCCATCGCCTCTGGCAGCTGCCGGTGGACGACCCGGACCGCGGCGCGCTCGCGGCCACGCTGCTGCGTGCCGGTGCTGTCGCGCCGTTGACGATCGCCGACGGCCATCACCGCTACGAGACCGCGCTGCGGTACCGCGACGAGCGGCGACGTGAGCGCGAGTACCCCGAGCCCGAGCCGTTCGACTTCCTGCTCGCGCTGCTGATCCCGGCCGACCAGCCGCTGACGGTTCTGCCCACGCACCGCGTCCTGCGCGACGGTCCCTCGGGCGAGGCCCTGCTCGACCTTGCCCGATCGCTGTTCGAGGTCGAGCGGTTGTCGGGGCGTGACGAGCTGGTCGAGGCATTCGCGCCGCTCGTGCCGCATCCCGAGCGCCCCCACCGGATCGGTGTCTGGACCGCCGGCGTCGCCGCCGTCCTGCGTGCCCGTCCCGAGTCGTTCGAGCCGTTGCTCGACCAGGGCGCGTCGCCGACCCTGAAGTGGCTCGACGTCAACCTGCTCGCGGTGGCGCTCGACCGGCTCGCCGGGATCGATCCGCGCGCGACGGCGGGCGGCGGGCGGATCGCCTACGTCAAGGACGCCGACGAGGCGCTCGACGCGGTCGACCGGGGCGAGGGCTCCGCTGCGTTCCTGCTCGACCCGACGGCCGTCGACGACGTCCTGCGCGTCGCGGC
>JAKAAV010000294.1 GCA_021802185.1 Chloroflexota bacterium
GTGACGGCCGCCAGAAGCGCGAGCCATCCGAGCCAGGCCGGGAGGCAGCCCGTCCGGAACGTGAGCACGGCGATCGCCATGAGCATCACCGCGAGGGGCAGGTTCGCGACGACGAACAACGCGTCCATGGTTCCGATGAGCGCCGGCTGGCCGGCATCGCTTGCGGCGCTGGCCAGGCCGACCTGGAAGGCGACCGCCGCGAGCGTGATCACGGTCGACGCGGCGCCCGCGCTCATCGCCAGGCTGGACAGCGGGCCGCGGCCACCTTCGGCCTGCGCCAGGAAGCTCCGCAGGCTCCCGAGGAACCAGAGGAAGAAGCCGGCCCCGGCAACGAAGAGCAGGGCTTGAGCGCGGAGCGCGGCCTGGTTCTCGGTGTAGTACGCCACGATCTTCCCGACCGGATCGCTCGCGCTCAGCGCGCCGCGCTCGAACAGCATCGCCGCGGCGCCGGTCGCGATCGCGCCGAGGCCACTTGCGGCGCCCCAGCGCTCCCATCTCGTCTCGTCCATGACCGCACTCTTCCTTCTCGAGGTTGGCTCAGCTCGCCAGGATGGCTTCGGACGGCCAGTGCAGCCAGAGCACGGCGGCCAGGACGGCGACGTTCACGCCGAGGGCGGCGATCGTGTTGAACATCGGCCACGTGCCGAAGAAGCACGTGATCCCGGCGATCGACACGAACGCGGACGCGACGGCCAGGGGCCGCCAGACGCCGCCCGGGACGACGACGCCCCAGAACGACATCGCCGCGATGACGAATCCGACCAGGGACAGGATCCAGAACGCGCTGGCGAGCGTCGTGGCCGTGTCCGCCGTCAGCGTTGGCACGAGCCATGAACGGGCCGCGTGCCACGCGCCGGTCGGCGCGCCGGGACGGAGCCGGATCCACGCCAGGGCCCCGAGCGCTCCCCCGTGGCCGAGCCCGTGCAGAAGCAGCACCCCGGCGGCAATGAGCTTGATCGTCTGGTCGGACATGTCACTACGCCTCCTGTGGCTCGACGCGGAACACCGGGTGGTCGGCGGGGTCGGGGAGCGCCGCGAAGAACTCGCGTGCCCGCCATCCCATGTGCTCGCGGTAGGCGGTCACGACGCGGTCGTGCTCCTCGTCCTCGACCTCGACCTCGACCGCGCGGAACGGCTCGCTGGTGCGGCCTCGCCGCAGCTCGCCCACGCCCGCCGCCCGCAGGTTCCGCACCCAGTGCGTCTCTCCCCCACCCGATACGAGGTAGCGAGCGCCCTCGAACTCGAGCGTGGGGATTGGCGTCCTGATCGGGCGACCGGTCCGACGGCCGCGCACCGTGAGCGTCGGGCCGCCGAGCCAGAGCGTGATCGGGTTGACCACGCGGCTCATGAAGAACCGGGATGGCACGTACGGATGTGGCCCCGGCCGCGCCGGAGTCTGCGGGTTGTCAGGCTGTTCCATCGAAATGCTCCTGTGGTCCTTCCGGAGTGGGTGCGCTGACGTCCGCCGACGCCGCTTCCGAGAGACGCTGGGCGGCGACGAGCCCGAGCCCCGCGTCCCGCAACCTGGTCAACAGGCCATAGAGCGCGGCCTGATCGACGGCCACGAACATCAGCAGCGATTCGCCGCCCGGAAGCAGCTGGAGCCCTTCGCAGCCGAGCGACGCCGCGCGCCGCCGGTCGAGGTGGCCGGCGACTCGGATCTCGTAGCGGTTCATGCCACGATGGTCCTGCTCGGACGTCCCGAAGGCGCCTCGCCAAAGGCCGGTCTTTTGGCGCTCGATCCCCCCTTCCGAAAGGAAGGGGTCAGGCAGAGACGGCCGGTGGCCGCAGCTTCAGACGAGGCCCAGCTGCTGGGCGCGCAGGAGCGCCTGCGTGCGGCTCGTCGCGCCGAGCTTGGCAAGGACGTGGCCGACATGCCACTTCGCCGTGCCGAGCGAGACCGTCAGGCCAGCGGCGATCTCCGCGTTGCTCGCGCCCCGCGCCATCAGGTGCAGGACGTCGAGCTCACGGGCCGTGAGCGTCTCGAGCAGGCGCCCGTCGGCGGCCTGCCACACCGATGCCCCGGGCATGGGTGGTCGCGGCGAAACCGCCTCGCTCGGCTCGGCGGCAAACGCGCCGATGACGAGGTCCACGAACACGGGCGCAGTCGCGCGGACGAGGGGCAGGAGGTGGGCGACGGGCCGTCCGTCGTCGACGAAGCGCCGGACGTAGCCCCCGGGGGCGCCAAGCTCGACTGCCCGCCCGAGGGCATGCACGGCCTCCACCCGGCGGCCCATCGCGTCGGCGACCGCCGCCTGCAGGACGCCGATCGAGATCAGGTCCGCCACCGCTCCGGCGCCTTCCTGCGCCTCCTTCGTCCGAGCGAGCAGCTCGCATGCCTCCTCGAGCCTGCCCTGAGCCAGTCGCACCCGGGCGACCGTGGTATCCATCGAGCGACGCAGCACCTCCAGGAGCGGTGAACCTGGCGGCGCCTCAGGTGTCGCCCGGTCGGCCCAATGCGCGGCGCCGGTTACATCGCCGAGCCGCAGGAGGACCCGAGCCCCGGTCTCACCGACGACGCCGGGGAGCGCCATGCCGGTCGAGCGAAGGTCACGCTGACTGATTCGGAGCGCCTCGAGTGCCCCATCCCGATCGCGACAGGCCAGTCGAACCAGCGCGAGGTATGAGATCGCCCAGCCGAGCAACGGCCGGCCGACGCCCATCTCGCGCGCCGCCTCGAATCCGGCCTCGAGCTCGCGACGGGCCTCGACGAGGTCGTTGGCTTCGTAGCGGACGATCCCGAGCACGACGCGGGCGGGCCAGGCGATCGGTCGGGGGCGGCCCTGTCCGTCGGCCTGCTGGGCGAGGACGGTGCGGCAGATCGTTTCGGACTCGGTACGCAAGCCGACAAGGGTGAGAGCGTGGCACAGGGGGTTGATCGCGGGCAGGACCGCCATCGGGTATCCAGCCTCGAGCGCTGCCGCGTACCCCGCCCGCAGCGTCTCGACGGCCGCCGCGTATTGCCCCCGGGCGAGCGATCCGAGGCCGGCGGCCAGCAGCCCGAAGGAGCGGAACAACGGGTCGTCGCCCACGAGCCCGAGTCCCTCGATGGCCAGGCTCTCGGCGTCGGGCCCCGTGACCGTCGCCATCATTCCCCGCAGGATCAGCAGCCGTCCCTCGGCCGGCCCGCGTGCATTGGACGAGGCGACGTGACGCTCCGCGATGGCCACGGCCGCGCCGACCCGGCCCGTCTCGAAGAGGGCCCACGCCTGCAGCGACACGAGCTCCGGGTGTCCCGCGACGCGCTCCGCGGGCAAGGCCTCGAGCCAGCCGAGGAGCGTCGCGAGCTCGCCGGCCTCGAACGCCGGCCGGGCCGCGCGCTCGATGAGTCGGAGCGCGCGATCGATCGCGCCCGCCGCGAGCGCGTGGTCGATCGCCTCCGAGACGAGACCCGCCGCCTCGAGCCAGACCGCGGCCCGCTCGTGGAGCTCGCGTCGGGCGGTCTCGTCGAGCTGTGCGCGGAGGTAGTCGGCGAAGAGGCGGTGGTAGCGATACCAGCGCCGTTCGGCGTCGAGGGGGACGAGGAAGAGGTTCGCCCGCTCGGCCCGCTCGAGGAGCGCGCCGGCGTCGTGGCGACCGGTCAGCTCGCGACAGAGCTCGGCGGTGAAGCGCTCCGCGACCGCGGTGCTGACGAGGAATGCCCGGAGCTCCGGATCGACGCCGCCCAGGACCTCGTCGGCGAGGTAGTCGAAGACGAACCGCT
>JAKAAV010000295.1 GCA_021802185.1 Chloroflexota bacterium
CCGCCCCGACGGTGGGCGTCACGGGCACGAAGGGCAAGACCACGACAAGCCACCTCTGTGCCGCGGTGCTCGGCGCGGGGTCGCGTCCGGTGGTGCTCGGCGGCAACATGGGGACGCCGCTGGTCGAGCGGCTGCCCGAGCTCACGCCGGATCACCGCGTCGTGCTCGAGCTGTCGGAGCTCCAGCTCCCGACCCTGTCGCGCGGCACGATGGTGGCGGTGTACACGCACGTCACGCAGGACCACCTCGACCGGCACGGAACCGTCGAGGCATACCGGGCGGTCAAGCGGCGCCTCGCCGAACTGGTCGACCCCCACGGCGCGGTCGTGCTCAACGCCGAGGACCCGGTGAGCGCGGCGTACGCCGGTCTGGGTCGGACGCGCACGGTCATGTACCGGCGGTCGCGCCCGATCCGCGGCGGGCTCGGGGTCGTCGACGGGTGGGTCGTGGCGGACGAGGTCGAACGCCTCGGGCTCGCCGGCGGGGGCCGCGCAGCGCTCGGGCCCGCCGGTCGCGTCCTCCCCGTCGACGAGATCCCGCTGGCCGGCGAGCACAACGTCAGCAACGTCCTGGCGGCCGTGGCGACCGGCCTCCTGTTCGGGATCGCGCCCGACGGGATCCGGCGCGCCGTCGCCGGGTTCCAGGCCGTCGAGCACCGCCTGGAGCCGGTCGACGAGATCGATGGCGTGCTGTTCGTCAACGACTCGCAGGGCACGCAGCCCGACGCCGTCATCGCCGCCCTGCGCAGCTTCGCGCCGCCGATCGTGCTCATCGCGGGCGGACGCGACAAGGGAGTGCCGCTCGACGCGCTGGCCCGCGAGGCGACCGAACGGGCGACGGCCGTGGTGCTCATCGGCGAATCGGCCGAGATGCTGGCGTCGACCCTCAGGTCCGCCGGCCATCGGCGGGTGGAGCGTGCGCCGACGCTGGAGGGAGCGGTCACGCGGGCGCACGAGCTGGCCCGGGCGGCCGCAGAGCCGGGGGGCCGTGCGACGGTCCTCCTGAGCCCCGCCGCGGCCAGCTTCGACATGTTCGTGGACTACGCCGCGCGCGGCCGCGCCTTCAAGGCCGCGGTGCGGGACCTTGCGACACGGCGACGGGCGGCCGGCCCGGGAGAGGAGCCGACATGAGCCGGTACTTCACGCTGCCCCGACCGCTCCTCGCGCGTCTGCTCGGGCTCGACAGGGCGTCGGCGCCGGCGCGTGCCCGCCGCCGCGAGGCCGTGCCCCGTCCCGGCGCGATCAGCCGTGCGGTCGCGGCCGGACGGCACGCGGCAACGGGTGCCCCGGGCGCCCGCGCAGATGCCTCGAACCGCGCCAATGCCGCCATGGGCAAGGGCGGCGCCGCGGTCCGTGGCGCCGGCCGCGAGACATCCACGAAGGCGCAGGCTGTCCGTGGCCAGGCGAGGGCGCAGGTCGCCCCGCAGCCCGTCGTCCGCTCGCGCGTCGGCTTCCGGACGCGGCTCGGCGTCACGCTCGACGCGTGGCTCGGGCGTCCGATCTCCGCGCGCAGCGTCGGCCTGCAGCGTGAGCGGCACGAGCCCTCGTACCTGATCGTGCTCTCGGTGATGGCGCTCACCGCGGTCGGGATCCTCATGGTCTATTCGAGCTCGGCGATCCGGTCGTACGTGATCTCCCAGGACGCGTTCGCCGTGGTGGGGCCGCAACTGCTGTGGGCGGTCCTCGGCGTCGTCGCGATGGTCGTCACGATGCAGATCGACTACCGGTACTGGCGCCTGCTCTCGATCCCGATGTATGCCGGCTCGCTCCTGCTGCTGGTCCTCGTGCTGCTGCCGGGCATCGGCGTGAGCGTCGGCGGTTCGGCCCGCTGGCTGCAGATCGGGCCGCTTCCCGCGGTGCACCCGGCCGAGTTCGCGAAGCTCGCGCTCGTGGTCTACCTCGCACACTGGCTGGCGCGACGGGGGCGCGTCGTGCGCGGCCTCAGGCAGGGCACGCTGCCGTTCCTGCTGATCGTGGCTCCGGTGATCCTGCTCGTGATCCGCGAGCCGGACCTCGGCACGACCGGCGTCATCGCGCTGACGGCGTTCACGATGTTCTTCGTGGCGGGCGCCAACCTCTGGCAGTTCCTGCTGCTCGTGCCGGCGGGAGTCGGCGGCGTCGCGCTGGTCATCCTCAAGAACCCGTACCAGCTCGACCGGATCCGGGCGTTCCTCGACCCATGGAGCGACCCGACGGGCAAGGGGCTCCAGACGATCCAGGGACTCCTCGCGCTCGGCCTGGGGGGGCTCTTCGGGTCCGGGCTCGGCGCCAGCCGGCTCGCATCGGGCCTGTACCTGCCGAACGCGTCGAACGACTTCATCTTTGCGATCATCGGGGAGGAGTTCGGACTGCTCGGCGGGCTCGTCGTGATCGCGCTGTTCGTGCTGCTCGCGTACGAGGGCTTCCGGGTCGCGCTGTCCGCGCCGGACACGTTCGGGGGCCTGCTCGCGGCGGGCATCACGACGTGGATCATCGTGCAGGCGACGATCAACATCGGGGTCGTGGTGGCACTGTTCCCCATCACGGGGATCACGCTGCCGTTCATCAGCGCCGGCGGGTCGTCCCTGACGATCAGCCTCGCGGCCGTGGGCATCCTGCTCTCGGTCTCGCGGGAGACGCTTCCCAGGGGGAGCTGGAACGATGCGGATACTGATAGCGGGGGGCGGGACGGGCGGACACGTGTACCCGGCGCTCGCCGTCGCCCGCTCGCTGCGCACGCGTCGCGCCGACCTTGACCTGCGCTGGCTCGGCGGGCATCGCGGACTGGAGGCCCGCGTCGTTCCGGCGTCGGGGATTCCCGTGACCCGCCTGGCGCTGCGCTCGCTCCGCACGGTCGACACGTCGCTCCCCGCGCTCGTCGACCCGATCCGGCTGGGCGTCTCGTTCCCGCAGGCGATGGCGCTCGTGGGCGCCCTGCGGCCCGCCGCGATCTTCACGACCGGCGGGTACGTCGCGCTGCCGGTCGTCCTGGCGGCATCGATCCTGCGGGTGCCGGTCGTGCTGTGGGAGGGCAACGTCGTCCCAGGCAGGAGCGTGCGCGCCATCGCGCGTCTCGCCGCCGCCCGCGCCGTGGCGTTCGCCGAGACGTGCCGCCGCCTGCCCGCGCCGTGCCTCGTCACGGGGACGCCGGCGCGTGAGCTGTCCTCGGTCGACCGGCTCGCGGCCCGGCGGCACTTCGAGATCCCGGCCGATGCCCGCGCGGTTCTGATCTTCGGCGGCTCGCAGGCGGTGCAGCGGTTCGAGGCGGCCGTCGAGTCCGCCCTGCCGGAACTGGCCGAGCGCGTCATCGTCCTGCACGTGACGGGCGAGTCGGCGTACCCCGGCGCGCTCGCGCGCCGCGAGGCACTTCCGCCGGAGCTGCGCGAGCGGTACCGGCCGTACCCCTTCCTGCGCGACGAGATGACCGACGCGCTCGCCGCCGCCGACCTCATCGTCGGGCGTGCCGGCTCCTCGACCATCGCCGAGGCCACGGCGCTCGGCACGCCGCTCGTGCTCGTGCCCTATCCGCACGCGGCCGGACACCAGGCCGCGAACGCGCGCGCCGCCGCCGACCACGGCGCCGCCGTGGTCATCGCGGACGAGGCGTTCGACGGCGTCGCGCTCCTCGACGCGCTCGGGATCCTCGCGGACCCCCGCCGGCACCTCGAGCTTTCGGCGGCGAGCCGCGCGATGGGACGGCCGGGTGCGGCCGATGCC
>JAKAAV010000296.1 GCA_021802185.1 Chloroflexota bacterium
GTGAACGGGCCGACGGTGATCGTCTCGCCCGCCTAGAGTGGAAGCATCGGGTTGTTCGTGAGGCGGTGCTCGCGGACCTTGGTCGAAAGCAGCCCGCGGGCGAGCGTCGAGGCGTAGATCGGCACGCCCGGGAAGTCGGGGAGGACGTACGGCAGCCCGCCGACATGATCCTCGTGGGCATGCGTGATGACGAAGGCGCGGACGGCCTCCCGGTGCTCGCGGAGGTATGTGACGTCCGGCACGACGAGGTCGATCCCGAACATCTCCTCGTCGGGGAACATGAGCCCGCAGTCGACGACGACGATGTCGTCGCCGTACTCGAAGACGTACATGTTCTTGCCGATCTCGCCGACGCCGCCGAGCGGGATGATCCGGAGCGGCGTGCCGTCGGAGACGAACGGAGTGGACGGCCTCGCGACGGCCGGCGCGGAAGTGGGCGCGGCGACGGACGGCGGCGTGGCGGGCCGGCGGGCGGTGCGATCTGGCATCAGAAGAGCGTCATCTGGTCGTTGGGTTCCTCGTCGGGGGATGGGGCGGTCGCGAGCGCGGTCGATGTCGCCAGGTCGGACAGCGCGGCGATGTCGTCCGGCTCGACCGGAGGCAGCGGTGGTTCGTGGCCCGCCGCGTCGGGCGTGTGGCCGGCTCCCGGCCCCGGCAGCGCCACGGGCGGCAGTTCGTCAACCGCGGTCCCCGCCTCGTGACGTGCGCCGGCAAGACCCACGTCCCCCGCGTCAGCCCGCGTCACGGCCGGTGCCCCCTCCGCCGGCTCGGGCTGGACCGCGTGCGCGTTGTCGGTCGCCGGAAGCACCTGGGCGTCGGTCGATCCGTCCTCCATGTCGGGCGTGGCACGGGTCGCCACGTCGCCCTTCGCGTCGCCGGCCCTCGCCTCGCGCGCGCTGCGCGCGTCGAGCAGGACCTGCGGCAGGTTGGCCATGTCGGCCACGAGCGTCTCCCTGAGGTTCGCCTGCCGGAACGCCGCGGCTGGATGGTACATCGCGAAGGCCACCGCCGACGAGGCCCCGGTGGCCGGGTCGACCGGCCGGACGGTCCCGTGCACCGACGAGATCTTCGCGCCGGGCATGAACGTCCCGAGCGAGAACCGTCCGAGGGTCACGACGACGGCGGGATCGAGGATCTCGAGCTGGCGGCGAAGGAAGCCGGAGCACGCCGCGATCTCGTCCGGCTCCGGGTCGCGGTTGCCCGGCGGCCGGCACTTCACGACGTTCGTGATGAACACCTCGTCGCGGCGCCACCCGACCTTCGCCAGCAGCTCCTCGAGCAGTCCGCCGGCGGCGCCGACGAATGGGCGCCCCTGCTGATCCTCGTTCTGGCCCGGGCCCTCGCCCACGAAGACGACCTCGGTGTCGGGGTGCCCCTCGCCGGGCACGGCCTTCGTGCGGCCGCGGTGCAGCCGGCACGACGTGCAGTTCCGGACCTCGCCGGAGATCCGCTCCAGGGCCTCCGCGCGTTCCTGCGGCGTCACGGCTCGATCACCGCGACCCGCTCACGGCCTTCCCGCGTCACGCGCTGAGGGCTGCCTCGCGCCGCGCCGGGGCAGGGACCTCGCTGCCGGCAGCGACCTCGCGGCGCGCCGCGGCCGGCAGCCACCCACGATCGATCAGCAGCTCGGCGATCTGCACGGCGTTCGTGGCCGCACCCTTGCGCAGGTTATCGGCGACCACCCAGAACACGAGCCCGCGCCCGTCGCTCCTGGATGCGTCCGCCCGAATGCGTCCCACGTAGACCTCGTCCGTGCCCGCGGCGTCGGTCGCGAGCGGATAGCGGTGCTCGCGCGGCTCGTCCACGACGATCACGCCCGGCGTCGCGGCGAACAGCGCGCGCGCCTCGTCGGGCGTGATGGGGTCGCGCGTCTCGACGTGGACGGCCTCGGAGTGCCCCACGAACACCGGCACGCGGACCGCGGTGCAGGAAACCGGCAGCTCCGGCAGGTGGAGGATCTTCCGGGTCTCGGTGACGACCTTCCACTCCTCCTTCGTGTACCCGTTGTCCAGGAACACGTCGATCTCCGGCAGCGCGTTGAACCCGATGACGTGGGGATACACCTTCGCGACCTTGCCGACCCCCTCGGCGTGCGCCCGGATCTGCGCCTCGAGCTCGTCGACCGCCTTCTCGCCGGTTCCCGCCACGGCCTGGTACGTGTCGACGATCACGCGCTCGAGGCCCGCGCTGTCGCGCAGCACCTTGAACACCGGCATGAGCTGCATCGTCGAGCAGTTCGGGTTCGCGACGATCCCCTCGTGCGCCTCGGCGTCCTCGTCGTTCACGCCCGCGACCACGAGCGGGATGCCGGGCTCCATCCGCCAGGCGGACGAGTTGTCGACGACGGTGCACCCGCGAGCGACGGCCTCGGGCGCGAGCGCGCGAGAAACCGACGCGCCGGCGGAGAAGAGGGCGACGTCGACCCCCTCGAACGCCTCCGGCGTCGCCTCGACCACCGGGTACTGCCGCCCGTCGACGCTCAGCACGGTTCCGGCCGACCGCGGCGATGCGAGCGCGCGAAGCTCGCTGAACGGGAACTCGCGCTCGTGGAGGACGTGGATCATCGTGCGCCCGACGAGCCCGGTGGCGCCGCAGACGGCGACGACGGGAGAGGATGCGGCGATCGGCAGGGACATGGGGACTGGACTCCGTGGCTGGGGGGCGACGCATCGAATCATACCCGGACGGCCGGCCCCCGCGACCACCGTTCCCGGCGGCGGATACGGCCCCGCAGTCCGCAACCATGGCCCGACCCGCGCGCGGCGGCGGTCACCGCACCAACCACTCGTGCAGCAGTCGGCATCGTCGCGCCGCTGCTCGATGGCGGCCGCTGGCGGATCTGGCTCGTCCGCCGAGGTCCCGGAGGCGGACGGATTCGGGTGGAGGCGGACGCCACAGCCCTCGAGCGCTGCGCCGGGCGTACACGCGACGAGGCCCGGCCGGAGCCGGGCCTCGTCGCAGCGGCGGTGAACGGAAGGGCGCCGGTCAGGCCTGCTGGCGCGCGAGGTGCCGCTGCATCGCGGCGCGCCGGGACAGGTTGACCCGTCCCTGCCGGTCGATCTCCGTGACCATCACCATGACCTCGTCGCCGATGGACACGACGTCCTCGACGCTCGGCACGTGGTAGTCGGCCAGCTCGCCGATCCGGACGAGCCCCTCCTTGCCGGGGAGGATCTCGACGAACGCGCCGAACGACATGATGCGGGTGACCTTGCCGAGATAGATGGCTCCGACCTCGACGTCGCGGGTCAGGCCCTCGATCGTCTGGATCGCGCGCCGGAGGTTCTCGCCGTTGACCGCGGCGATCTCCACCGAGCCGTCGTCCTCGATGTTGATCTCGGTGCCCGTGTCCTCCTGGATCTTCCGGATCATCGAGCCGCCCTTGCCGATGATGTCGCGGATCCGGTCGGGGTTGATCTTGATCGTGACGATCCGCGGCGCGAAGTCGCTCATCTGCGGGCGGCTCTCGGGCAGCACGTCGAGCATCCTGTCGAGGATGAAGAGCCGAGCGACGCGTGCCTTCTCCAGCCCGTCCCGGATGATCGCCTCGTTGATGCCCTTGACCTTGATGTCCATCTGCAGCGCCGTGACGCCCTCGTGCGTCCCGGTCACCTTGAAGTCCATGTCGCCGAACGCGTCCTCCTTGCCGAGGATGTCGGTGAGGATCGCGTAACGGCCATTC
>JAKAAV010000297.1 GCA_021802185.1 Chloroflexota bacterium
CGGCGCGTCGCTGATCCTCGCCGCGCTCGCCGCCGATGGCATCACGACCATCCGCGGGGCGCACCACGTGCACCGCGGCTATGAGAACATCGAGGGCAAGTTCGTCGGGTTGGGGGCCCGCATCGAACGCCTGGCGGAAGGGACCGTGGCCACCCCGGCATGAGGATCGAATCCGTCGCTCGGGAGCAGGGGCGCCGCGCGGCCGCGCGCGCGATCGCGCAGCCCGCGGCATCCACCGCGCAGTCCGCGGCATCCACCGCGCAGTCCGCGGCATCCACCGCGCAGTCCGCGGCATCCACCGCGCAGTCCGCGGCGTCAACCGCCGAGCTCATGTCATGAAGATCGGCATCGACCTCGGCACGGCGAACGTGCTCGTCTACGTGAAGGGCCGCGGCATCGTCATCCAGGAGCCCTCGGTGGTCGCGGTCGGCGACGACAACCAGATCGTCGCGGTCGGCGAGGAGGCCCGCGAGATGATCGGGCGCACGCCGACGAACATCCAGGCCATCCGGCCCATGAAGGACGGCGTGATCGCCGACTATGTCATCACCGAGGCCATGCTCCGGTACTTCATCCGCAAGGCCGGGCGCAGCATGCTCAAACCCGACGTGATGATCAGCGTGCCCTCGGGCGTGACCAGCGTGGAGAAACGGGCCGTCCGGGACGCGGCGCTGAAGGCTGGCGCCCGCGAGGCGTACCTCATCGAGGAGCCCCTCGCGGCGGCGATCGGGGCCAACGTGCCGATCAGCGGGCCGTCGGGGAACATGGTCATCGACATCGGCGGCGGCACGACCGAGATCGCGATCATCGCGCTCGGCGGGATCGTGGTGAGCACGAGCCTGCGGGTCGGTGGCAACCGGTTCGACGACTCGATCGCGAACTACATCCGGAAGAAGTACAACCTGATGGTCGGCGAGCGGACCGCCGAGGAGGTCAAGATCCAGGTCGGGACCGCGCTGCCGCTCGACCGGGAGCTGACGATGGAGGTGCGCGGGCGCGACCTCATCGCCGGCCTTCCGCGCACGATCCCCTTCACGAGCTCGGAGGCGATGGAGGCGATCGAGCAGCCCCTCCAGCAGGTCGTGGCGGCGGTCCGGCAGGTCCTCGAGGAGACGCCACCCGAGCTGGCGAGCGACATCATCGACAAGGGCATGGTGATGTCCGGCGGCGGCGCGCTCCTGCGCAACATCGACAAGCTGCTCACGCAGGTGACGGGCGTGCCGTGCCACGTCGCCGAGCGGCCGCTGCACTGCGTCGCGCTCGGGACGGGGCTCGCGCTCGAGCACTACGACTTCTTCCGCAAGTCGCTGGTCCAGGCGGTCTGAGCGCCCGATGACGTCCGCGCCCGACCCCGCGATTGCGCGCGTGCCCGACGCCCCCGGAGCCGCCGGATCGCCCGGCGCGGCCGACACGCCCGGCGCGGCCGACATGCCCGGCGCGGCCGACATGCCCGGCGCGGCAGACGCCCTGGCCGAACCCTCCGCCGACGCGGGCCGCCCCGAGCGGTGCTTCGTCGACCTGCACTGCCACACGGCGCGCTCGTTCGACTCGCTCAGCGATCCCGCGAAGGTCGTCGCCCGGGCGGCCGAGCGCGGCATCACCCACCTCGCGATCACCGACCACGACCGGATCGACGGCGCGCTCGAGGCCCGCGAGCGCGCACCCGAGGAGATCAGGGTCATCGTCGGGGAGGAGGTCCGCTCGCTCGACGGCGACATCGTCGCGATCTGGATCGAGGAGCCGATCCCGCCGGGGCTGCCGGCGGAGGAGACGATCGCCAGGATCCACTCCCAGGGCGGCCTGGCCGGCATCCCCCACCCGTTCGACCGCTTCCGCGGTTCGGCCGCCAAGGACGGCACGCAGCGCCTCGAGCGGATCGTGCCGCTCGTGGACTACGTCGAGGCGTTCAACGCGCGGGTCCCCTTCGGCGATGCCAACGAGCGTGCCTCGCTGTTCGCGTACGAGCACGGGCTGCCCGGCGTCGCCGTGTCCGACGCGCACACGCTGATGGAGGTCGGCATCGCGTATGCCGTCCTGCCGGGGCCGATCGCCTCGCCCGCCGACCTGCGCGCCGGCCTGCAGACGGTCGTCGGCGGCACGGGCGACGCCCTCATCCGCCAGCGGGCGTCGCTTCTCGTGCGCGGGTTCATGCCGATCGCGAAGGCCGTGCAGCGCGCGCGCGGCAACGCGCGTCGGGGCCCCGCCCCGGGGTCAGCGAGATGAGCGGCCCGAACGACCGGCGCCCGAAGGGCGATCAGGATCGGCAGCCGACGGCCGACGACGGGCCCCGGACAGACGCCGGAGCGGGACACGCCGGCGCCGAGACCCGGCCCCTGGCCATCCGCGACGCGACGCCGCCCGAGATGTCGCTGGGCCGGCGGATCCGCCAGCCACGGACGATCATCTCGATCCTCGTCCCGATCTTCGTGCTGGTCCTGCTCGCGGTCAGCCTGCCCGGCTTCAAGCTCGACAAGCTGCCGGGGCTGATCCTCGCCGCGAACCCGGGGCTGCTCCTCGCAGCATTCCTCGTCTACTACGCGACCTTCCCGCTGCGCGGCCTGCGCTGGAAGCTGCTCCTCCGCGGGGCCGGCAACGACGTGTCGCTGCGCGACTCGACCGAGATCATCTTCATCAGCTGGCTCGTGAACTGCGTCGTGCCCGCCAAGCTCGGCGACGTCTACCGGGCGTGGCTGCTCCGGGCGAACTTCGCCGTGTCCCTGAGCCGCACCCTCGGCACGGTGTTCATCGAGCGGATCTTCGACCTGTTCGTGATCGTGCTGATGGGGCTCGCCGCAGGCTTCTGGAGCTTCCGATCCGGCATGCCGCGCGAGGTCCAGGTCATCTTCGTGCTCGGGTTCATCGTCGTCGTCCTGCTCGCCCTCGCGCTCTTCACGCTGCGCAACTTCGGGCGCAGGCTCCTCGACGTGCTGCCCGTGCCGGTTCGCCTCGTCGAGCTCTACGAGCGGTTCGAGGAGGGCGTGTTCGGCATCGGCGGCCGGCAGATCCCGATCGTCGGGATCATCACCGTGGCCATCTGGGTCGCCGAGTCGCTGCGCCTCTACCTCGTCGTGCTCGCGCTCGGTTTCCCCGATCTCCGCATCGGGTTGAGCGGCGTGACGTTCGTCGCGCTCGCCGGATCGCTGCTCACGGCGATTCCGCTGACGCCGGCGGGTCTCGGGTTCGTCGAGGGCGCCGTGATCGGGCTGCTGACCGCCGTGTACCACGTGCCGGAGACGGACGCGCTCGCGATCACGGTCGTCGACCGCGCGATCAGCATCCTGACGGTCATCATCATCGGCAGCGTGGTCTACGTGCTCTCGGCGAAGACGAAGGGCGGCGCGACGGGCACGGCGAAGGGCGAAGAGCCGGCTCCCACGGTGCGGGCCGCGGTGAGGGACGGCGAGCCGATCTGATCCCGGCCGGGGCACGCTTCGCGCCGGCTCGTTCCGCTCCGCAGCCTCGGCGATCCTCGCGATCCGGGACGCGCGCGTCTCCGGGCGCCGCGCCAGGGCGATCCAGCTGAGTGCCCGGAAGTCCATGCCACAAACGGCCGGATGCCGGCCCTGCCCGGGGCCGGCATCCGTGTTCGCGGCCGCCCGGGGGAGGAGGAGCCCGGCCGGCGTGATGTGGTGGTGGTCGGTCAGGTTCGCTCGAACGAACGGCGTGCGCTCA
>JAKAAV010000298.1 GCA_021802185.1 Chloroflexota bacterium
CTATCCGCTCCTGTACGGCACGCTCGTGCACCCCGACGGGACGTTCGAGCACCTGGACGCTTCCGCGTTCAGGGTGTCGGTGACGGCGCACTGGACGAGCCCGACGACGGGCGCGACGTACCCGGCGGGCTGGACGATCACGCTGCCGTCCCAGCAGCTGACGATCCGGCTCCGGCCGACGGTCGCCGCCCAGGAGCTGGACACCCGCGCGACCACCGGGGTCGTCTACTGGGAAGGGTCGCAGGTCGTGAGCGCCGAGCGGGCCGGCCGGCCGGAGGGGGGCGAGGCGTACGTCGAGCTGACGGGGTACGGTCCCTCGGGCACCGGTGCGCCGACGGCGAGCGCGAAACCGGCGCCGTGAGGTCGGCGAGGTGATGGCATGAAGGCTGCGGTCTACCACCGGCGGGGTCCGGCGCGCGACGTCCTCGAGATCGTCGACCTGCCCGTTCCGGCGCCGGGCCCCGGCGAGGTGCGCGTCCGCGTGCGCGTGTCGGGCGTGAACCCGACCGACTGGAAGTCGCGGTCCGCGGGCCCCGACCTGCCGGCCGAGGGCCAGATTCCCGACCAGGACGGCGCGGGCGAGATCGACGCGGTGGGTCCGGGGGTCGATCCCGGGCGCGTCGGCGAGCGGGTGTGGGTCTACAACGCCGCCCACGGGCGCTTCAACGGGACCGCGGCGCAGTACACCGTCGTGCCGTCGGCGCAGGCGGTGATGCTCCCGGACGGGATCGGGTTCGACGTCGGCGCGGGGCTCGGGATCCCGTTCGTCACGGCGCAGCACTGCGTGTTCGCCGACGGCCCGGTGGCGGGCCGCACCGTGCTCGTGACGGGCGGCGCCGGCGCCGTCGGCAACGCCGCGGTCCAGCTCGCGAAGCGGGGCGGAGCACGGGTGATCGCGACGATCAGCAGCGAGGAGAAGGCGCGGCTGGCAGCGCACGCCGGCGCGGACCACGTCCTCGACTACCGCGCGCCCGACTACGTCGCGCAGGTGCGCCGGATCGCGCCCGACGGCGTCGACCGGATCGTGGACGTGGCGATCGCCGCGAACCTGTCCGACGACATCGACGTGCTCGTCGGACACGGCACGATCGTCTCCTACGCCACCGACGCGCCCGACCCGACGATCCCGGTCCGCCGCCTCATGACGGCCAACGCGCACCTCGAGTTCGTGCTGGTCTACAACCTGACCCGCGAGCAGCGGGAAGCGGCGGTGAACGCGGTGAGCGAGGCGCTCCGAGTCGGCGGCGTGCGGCCGATGCCGGAGCACCACTTCCCGCTCGACCGGATCGCGGACGCGCACGAGGCGGTGGAGCGGCACGCGCTCGGGAAGGTGCTCGTCGACATCCCGTAGGCCGCGCGCCGAAGCGCGGCTACGGCGCCCAGAGCCGCACAGGGAAAGGCGGGCCGGGAAGACCCGGCCCGCCCTCCGACTGCGTCGAGCCGCGGAGCGTCAGGGAGCGCTCCCGGTCCGCCGCCGCGCGCCGCGCCCTTCCGCGGCGGCGCGCTGGTCAGACTGCCTATCCCGCGACCGATCCGGCCGACGACTGCACGCTCCCGCCCTGCGCCGCCTCCTGGTGATCCACGTCCGAGCCCGGGACGGTGCCCGAGGTGACGCCCTCGCGGCGGAGGTTGAGCATGAAGCGCGTGAACAGGTACCCGCCGGTCAGGCCGAACAGGACGAGGCTGACGATCAGGATCGGCCAGGCGAGCGGGTTCATCCAGCCCTGGTTGGCCGAAAGGACACCCGGGAGCCAGCCGATCCCGAACGTGCCCCAGATGTCGGCCTCGCCGCCGGCCTCGAGGCCGTAGATCTGCGGGACGATGTACAGCGCGGATGCCACCACGAGCAGGACGCTGACGAGCCGGAACGCCTGCGGATCATCGTCGGCGTCGCGCGTGAGCTTGACGACGAGCGCCCAGAAGAGCAGCACGGCCGCGAGCGGCGCGGTGAGCGGCAGTCCGAGGCCGATGTACAGGTTCGGCATCAGGAAGATCATGCTGAGCGCGAGGGTGATCATCATCAGCCCGTCGCGCATCAGCACGTACGAGAGCCACCACACGTCACCGCCGAAGCGGAGCGTCAGCGTCTGCAGGAATCGGATCACGTACGGGCGGCTGAAGTGGACGACGAGCGTGAACGCCCAGAGGATGGGCAGGATCGCCGCGATCGACAGCACCATCCATCCTTCGCCGCCCCGGACGAACGATGAGGTGATCTGGTCGGAGGTCATGGCACGTTCCTCGTCAGCGGGCCTGCGGCCGGCGCGTGCCGGCGATCCGCAGGTTGTAGATGACGGCGTACAGGCCGAGCAGCCCGACGATCGCCGCCGAGATGTACGCGAGCGGCAGGGAGACGTTCGTGTTCTGCGAGCTGTCGAGCAAGGCGGCCAGCTGGTTGCTGACGCCCGACCCGATCGTCGTCACCTGGACGCCCAGCACGTACGGCACGATGTAGAGCACCGAGCCGATCCCGAGCAGGATCGTCTGGAGCCGGAAGCCGCGCGGATCGGCGTCGCCCTTCGTCGTCAGCTTGACCACGAGCGCCGCGAACGCGCAGGCCGCGGCAAGGCCGCCCGTGATCGGCAGGTCGTCGCCGCGGACCACGTCGGGATAGAAGAAGATGAAGCTGCCGAGGAACACCTGGACCACGAGCAGGTCGCGCAGGGCGACGTAGATGATCCACCACAGGTCGGCCGCGAGCCGGAGCGTGAACTTCTGCAGCGTCGCGAGCATGTACGGCCGCGCGAGGTGGAGCGCGACGACAAGGAGCCAGAGCGCGACGAGCGCCGCGGCGATCGTCCCCTCGACGAACGGCTCGCCGACGTTGATGAACGCCTGGATCTGAGATGGGGTCACTTTCCTCCTCCAGTCGTGCCGGCGGCAACGTTCGGCACGCGCGGCTGCGGCGTGGGTGGTGGGAGCACGGGAAGATCACGATCGGCGGGACCGCGCCCGGAGACGACCTGCACGACGCCGCAGCCGTAGACGGCGTCGCACCGGAAGCACCGTGACGCCTCTTCCCTGGCCTGGGCCTCGGCGAGACCGGGCTCGTCGGCGCTGAACGATCCCGCGACGTACTCAGGCTGCTCGACACGCACCCGCTGGCGCGGCGCGAGGTCGAGCCGGAGCGCGCGCTCCGCGCCCCGGGGATAGCGCACGGCGGCCATGATCTCGGCCTCGCCGTCCCGGACGCCCGCGAGGTACTCGTGGATCGACGCCGCGGCGCGGCGGCCGTTGGCCACGGCGTCGATGACGGTCTTCGGGCCCGACACGACGTCGCCACCGGCGAAGACGCCGGCGCGGCCCGTCGCGAGCGTGCGGGGATCGGCCATGATGCCGGCCCACGCACTGACCTCGATGCCCGCGCCCGGCGGCAGGATCGACGGATCGGGTTCCTCGCCGACCGCCACGAGCACGGTCGCGCAGGAGACTTCGAACTCGCTTCCCGGCACCGCCTCCCAGACTGCCCGCCCGGCCTCCGTCCGTCCGGTCGGCTGCTGCTGGCGGCACCGCAAGGAGCCCACGCGGCCGTTGCCGAGCACCTCGTCGATCACGACGCCGGTCCGGATCGCGATGCCCTCGCGCTCGGCCGCGTCGACCTCCTCGCGCTGCGCCGGCATCTCCGCGCGACCCCGGCGGTAGAGGATCGTGACCGAGTCCGCGCCGC
>JAKAAV010000299.1 GCA_021802185.1 Chloroflexota bacterium
GATCAACGGTCGGCGGGACCGCCACAGGTCCTCGTCGCGACGGATGAACGACGCGCGCTCGAGGACGAGCAGGGGGTGTCGCAGGGCGGCGTCGGTCCGCGCGAGCACCTTCCCGATCGCGTTCCTGGTGTTGTGTCCCTCGGCGATGGCCGCGAGGACCGACTGGTACAGCGCGCGATCGGTCATGGCGGGGTCTTCGGTGAGGAGGTAGTCCGCCTCGCGGAACAGCGCGCTGGACGGGTTGAGCACGCCCTGGAAGAGCCATTGCTCGAACTCGTCCGCGCGCTGCGGCGCAGCACCGAACAGGAGCGGGCGATATCCCGGCGTTCCTCCGAGGACGGCGTGGACCAGGAACGCCGTCATGGGATCGGCGATGCCCCAGAACTCGGCCGCCGTGCGGTAGTCGAAGGGGCGGAGCAGCGATTCGAGCGACACCCGGCCCCTGAGCGCGCGCTGGCCGGACAGGAGGTCTGACATGATCGACATCGCGGAACCGCACACGACCAGCCGGAACGCGGGAGCCTGGGCAGACCGGGCGGCGTCGAACGCGTCCTGGATGACGGACGGCAGTTCGGGCGACTTCGCCACGAGATAGGGGAACTCGTCGAGGATGATGAGGCGCCCGCGCGCCAGCGCCACCAGCTCGCCAAACGCCGACTTCCAGTCCGAGTAGGTGACCGACCCCGAGAGCCCCGTCTCCTGTGCGACGAGGGTTCCGATCCGGGCGAGCGCCGGCTCTCGTTCCTCTTCGAGGGCCTGGTGGTAGATCGCCCGATGCTCCGCCGCGAGAGCTCGCAGCAGGTAGCTCTTGCCCTGGCGGCGGCGCCCGTACACGAGCCCGACGCGAGGACCGGGGTCGGTTCCGGTGGCGACGGCCTCCAGGTCCGACCATTCGAGGGAGCGATCGAAGATGTGATCGGGCTTCGGCATCGGGGACTCTGGCAAGTGGTAACTCCAGTTATGGTAAGTCGAGTTACCACTTTGTCAATCCCGACGAGGCGCCCGATCCGACCCTCAGGGGCAGATCACCCGATAGGCCTCGAGGGTCGCGGCCTCCGAGCCGTGCAGCGGCACGCGTGCGAGGCACTGCCGGCCGACGGGCGAGTCTGCTGCCGCCGGCCAGGCCGGACCGTCGGACGATGCGTCGAGGACGACGACGGCCGCGCCGAAGCGCCGCGAGATCTCGAGCACGGACGACACGGGCTCCTGCGGGAGCGCGAGCCCGGGCGTCCCGAGGACGTCGGCGACCCAGATCGGATGGTCGCTGATGATCGGCCTGCCGGCGACGAGCAGTCCCGCAGCCTGGAGGTCCGTGCGCAGCACCACGTAGCGCGACTCGATCTCCCGCGCCTGTGCTCCGAACGTCGAGATGCTCAGCACGGCGATCGGCAGCGTGACCGCGACGAGCAGGGTCGGGCCAAGCCAGGCGACGGGCCGCGTCCAGCCCCGGAACCGGCCGACGCGCTCGATGAGCCGGTCGAGCAATAGCGCGGCCGGCACGATGAGGTACGCCTGGATGGGGCCGGACGCGTGGAGGAACGTGCCCCACTGCGTCGCGACCGGGAACAGCAGCGACGTCGCGACGTAGGTCACGGCGCTCACCGCGGCGATCGGCAGCAGGGCGGACGAGCGGCGGACGGACGGCATGAGCACGAGCGCGACCAGCCCGAGCACGGCCGCGGGCATCCCCGGCACGACCAGGACGTCGACGAGGTCGTGCACGAGCGCCTCGACGCGGACGCCGGCGAGCGCGGCCGGTCCCTGTGCGAGGTAGCGGGCGAGCGTCGGCGGGTCGGCCCATGCGAAGATGTCGGTGCCGCGCACCGAGAGCGCGTTGGAGAGCGCCTGCCCCGGCAGCGGGGACCCGAACGCCGCCCAGTCGCGGACCATCCACGGCACGTAGATCGCGATCGAGACGACGGCCGGGACGGCGATCGCGCGCAGCCGACCGCGCCGTCCCTCCCCGCGCAGCCCCCACCAGGCGAGCGCGGTCCAGACGAGTGCAACCCAGAGCGCCTCGTTCCGGGTCAGAGCCGTGAGCCCGAGCAGGACGCCGAGCCCGAGCAGGCGCGGGTCGGTCGCGCGCAGCCCTCGCGGGTCACGCACGATCCGCGCCATGAGCAGGCAGGCCGCGAGCACGAGCACCGCGAACGGCATGGTCGAATCGGGGAGCGCGCCATACAGCACGAGCGGCGGGTCGAGCGCGGCCACGAGTCCTGCACCCACGGCCAGCACGCGCGCGCGTCCGGCCGGCATCTCGCGCTCCGCGGCCACGTCGGCGGCCAGGCGCCAGACCAGCACCGGCACGAGCGACCCGACCACGACGGCCGCCACCTGCGCGGACCGGAACGTTGCGCCGAGCAGCGCCATCGGGATCGCAGCCAGGAACGTCGGCAGCGGCAGCCAGACCTCGAACGCGGCGCGCGGCACGACGAGCGGGGGCGTCTGGTAGCTCCAGAGGGCGTCGCTCACGAGCCCGTGCCCCTGGACGAGGTTGCGGGCCACGTCGACGTAGTAGGTCGTGTCCTCCGGGATCGGGAACGGGATCGCGATCGCGGCAATCGCGCGCACCACGACCGCGAAGACGAAGAGCGCGCCCGCCGTCGCCCACGCCTCGCGCGCCGCCAGCCGGACCCCCGTCCAGCGTGCAACGCCGCGGGGAGCCGGCAGCCGGTCCACCGTCCCCAGGCCGCTCACGGCGCGCGCCACGTCATCGCGGCCCCGCCCGGCGTGCAGCCGGGGAGCGCGTGGCCGAAGCAGACGGGGTAGATCACCGCCTCGACCGCGCCGCTCGCCGAGGGCAGCACCCAGGCCGGCGGCCCCAGCCAGTCGGGCGGTGGCGAGCCCGACAGGATCGGGGCCAACGCCCGCACCTCGCCGTTCCGTTCGAGGATCAGCCACCGCACGTCGTACGCACGCGCGGCCTGCTCGATCACGGGCAGCGGATCGTCGGGCGAGACGATCCCGCCGTGCCCCGTGAGGTACTCGAACGTCGCGCTGTCGATCGACATGAGCCGGTCGCCTGGGGCGGCGAGGACGTCGATCGCGGCAGCGACCTGCCTGCGCTCGGAGAGCGTCCGCTGCCAGCCGGACCCGACGGCCTGCGCGGCCAGCGCGGACCCGGCTGTCACGATCGCGAGCACCGACACGACCAGGAGGCGGGCGAGGCGGCCGGCGTCAAGGGATGTGCGGCGCGCGGCGACCCAGCCCGCGGCGGCGACGAGCCCCTCCATCGCGAGCCAGTAGGTGTGCGGCGCGAGCGCGACGCTGGCGTGCAGGAACATCCCGTTCGGCACGTGGATGGCGAACAGCAGCCCTGACACGAGCAGCAGCACGACCGCGGCGACCAGCCACGGGCCGGTCTCGACCGACCGCCGCCGGCGCCACCAGCCGATCGCCGCGAACGGCGCGAGGAAGACGGCACATACCAGCGTGACGTAGATCGCGATCGCGGCGACGAACCCGTCGACGCGGCTCCCGACGAGCTGGCCCAGCGGCTGTGCCAGGAACGCCGACAGCGTGCGCGGCGCGGTCACGCTGTTGAGTTCGGCGAACGAGCGGAGCCAGAGGATCCCGTACCCGCTCGACGGCGAGATGCTGCCGAAGACGGCGAGTTGCCGGATCCACCACGGACCGACGACCCCGAGGAACACCAGCGCGCACCC
>JAKAAV010000300.1 GCA_021802185.1 Chloroflexota bacterium
CCCGGCGCCGGACGCCGCCCAACAACCCGAGCGATCCGGCGCCCGCTACGTGCACGCGCTCGCCCTCGGCCTGGACCCGTCGTGGCGCCGGCTGCCGCAGGCGGAGCGCGAGGCGTCGGGCCGCGCGTTCGCGTCGGCGCTCGAAGCCGATGCCTCGATCGTCACCCACACGTACTCGATGATCGGCCTGCAGACCGGCACCGACCTGCTGGTCTGGCGGCTCGCGCCGTCGCTCGAGGCGCTCGAGCGCGCCGCCGCGCTCGCGCTCCGGTCCGGGCTCGGAACGTGGCTGACGGTTCGCGAGAGCCTGATCGGCATGATCCAGCCGTCGCAGTACGTCCGGAACCCGACGCAGCAGGAGCAGTCGCTGTTCGAGGGCGAGCGGTCGCCGTACCTCATCGTGTACCCGTTCACGAAGTCGACGGACTGGTACCTCCTCGGGCGCGACGCGCGGCAGGGGATCATGAACGAGCACATGCGGATCGGGCACCGCTATCCTCGGGTCCGGCAGCTGCTCGCGTACTCGTTCGGGCTCGACGACCAGGACTTCATCGTGGCGTACGAGACCGACGACCTGCCCGGGTTCGTCGACCTCGTGCGCGAGCTGCGGGGATCGGACAGCCGGCGCTCGACCGTCCGCGACACCCCGATCCTGACGGCGGTCCACCGGCCGATCGGCGAGATCCTCGAGATGCTCGGGGCGACCGCCGAGGCGTCGAGCGACGACGGACGCGCCACGCGCGCCGGCCGGGACGCCGCTGACGGGGGCGGCGCGCGCCACTCCCGCTCGCGCGACGCGATCGTGGCGACGCGATGACGGGCGCGGCTGACACGGCCCAGACGGCGGGCACGGCCCAAGCGGCGGGCACGGCCCAAGCGGCGGGCACGGCCGAAGCGGCGGTCACGGGCGCCGAGTACCTCCGCCGCGCCGCCTCGCTGTTCCCCGGCGGCGTGAACAGCCCCGTACGCGCGTACCGGGCCGTCGGCGGGGACCCGCCGGTGATCGCGCGGGGCAGCGGCGCGACGGTCACCGACGTCGACGGCGTCGAGTACCTCGACTACGTCGGCGCGTTCGGGCCGCTGATCCTCGGCCACGCCCATCCCGCGGTGACCGCCGCGGCCGTCGCGGAACTCGAGGCGGGCGGGCCATTCGGCGCCACGACGCCGCCCGAGGTCGAGCTCGGCGAGGCGATCCGCGAGGCGATGCCGTCGATCGAGCGCCTGCGCTTCGTGAGCTCGGGGACGGAGGCCGTCATGAGCGCGCTGCGCGTCGCGCGCGCCGCGACCGGCCGCGAGCTCGTACTGAAGTTCGAGGGTGGGTACCACGGGCATTCGGACGGCCTCCTCGCGCAGGCCGGGTCGGGCCTGGCGACGCTGTCGCTGCCCGCGAGCGCCGGGGTCCCGTCCGCGATCGCCGCGCAGACCGTCCTGGCCCGCTACAACGACCTCGCCTCCGTCGAGGCCGCGTTCCAGCGGCACGCGGGCCGGATCGCCGCCGTCATCGTCGAGCCCGTCACCGCGAACATGGGCGTCGTCGCGCCCGTGCCCGGGTTCCTCGAGGCGCTGTGCGAGCTCTCGGCGCGCAACGGGGCCCTGCTCGTGTTCGACGAGGTCATCACCGGCTTCCGCGTCGCCCGCGGCGGAGCCCAGGCGCGGTACCACGTCACGCCCGACCTGACCGTGCTCGGAAAGATCATCGGCGGCGGGATGCCCGTTGGCGCGTACGGGGGCCGCGCCGACCTCGTGGATCTCGTCGCGCCGGCCGGTCCGGTCTACCAGGCAGGGACACTGTCGGGGCACCCGGCCGCGATGGCGGCCGGAGCGGCGGCGCTCCGCCTGCTCGGTGCCGGCTTGTACGCCCGGCTCGAGCGGCTCGGGGCCTCGCTCGAGGCGGGGCTCGTGGAGGCCGCCGCGGCCGCAGGCCGCCGCGTGTCCGTCGGCCGGGTCGGCTCGATCCTGACGCTCTTCTTCCGCGACCCGGCACCGCGCGACTTCGACGAGGTCCGCGAGGCCGACGCCCACGCGTTCGCCCGGTTCCACCGCGCGATGCGCGCGTCGGGGATCCTGCTGCCGCCGGCCTCGCAGGAGGCGTGGTTCGTCTCGGCCGCGCACACGGAGGCGGACGTGGCGCGGACGATCGAGGCCGCGAGGGAGGCGTTCGAGCGGTGAGCACGCGTCCCGCCACGCCGGCGTCCGGTGCGCTCGTCCGGCGCGACCTGCCGCTCCTCCGCGCGTACCGACGCGAGCCAGTGCCGTTCACTCCCGTGTGGTTCATGCGCCAGGCCGGCCGCGCGCTGCCGGAGTATCGCGCCGTCCGCGAACGCGCGGGGCTCGCCGACATCGTCCGCGACCCCGCCCTCTGCGCGGAGGTCACGCTGCAGCCCGTCTCGCGGCTCGGCGTCGACGCCGCGATCGTGTTCGCCGACATCACGACGCCGCTGCCCGGCATTGGCGTCGACGTCCGGTTCGTCGAGGCCGTCGGCCCCGTGATCGACGCCCCGGTCCGGACGGCGGCCGACGTCGCCCGGCTGGCGCCGTTCGATCCCGCCGAATCCGTGGCCCCGCTCCTCGAGGCGATTCGGCTCGTTCGCGCGCAGAGCCCCGTGCCCGTCATCGGGTTTGCCGGGGCGCCGTTCACGCTCGCAAGCTACCTCGTCGAGGGGCGTTCCTCGCGTGGCGCCGCGCGGCTGCTCGCGCTGCTGCGCTCCGAGCCCGGCACGTTCCACGGCCTGCTCTCGCGCCTCGTCGACACGACGGTGGCCTACGCACGCGCACAGGTGGGCGCCGGCGCCGAGGCGATCCAGCTCTTCGACAGCTGGGTCGGGGTGCTGAGCCCGTGGGACTACGAGCGGGCCGTCCTGCCGCACGTGAGGCGGGTGTTCGCCGGGCTCGCAGATCTCGACGTGCCACTCGTGCTGTTCGGGACCGGGACCGCCGGCCTCCTGCACCTCCAGGCGTCGTCGGGTGCGACCGTCGTCGGGCTCGACTGGCGCGTCGGCCTCCGCGAGGCGTGGGCGCAGCTGCCGGGGCTCGCGGTCCAGGGCAACCTCGACCCGTCGGTGCTGCTCGGCCCATTCGACGGCGTGGCCGAGCAGGCGGCGTGGATCCTAGACCAGGCGGCTGGCCTGCCCGGGCACGTCTTCAACCTCGGGCACGGCGTGCTGCCGCCAACCGATCCCGACGATCTCCGTCGGTTGGTGGACCTCGTGCACCATCGAACGGCGGCGAGGGCGGGCGCGTGACCGGCTCCGAGCGATCGGTGGCCGCCGACGCCACCACGATCGGCGGCGGAGTCGCGGCACCGGCGGCCCCTGGAGCGCCTGACTCCGTCGCACCCATGACCGGCGAGCAGCGGTTCCTCGCCGCGTGCCGGCTCGAGCCAGTCGACGCGACCCCCGTCTGGTACATGCGCCAGGCCGGGCGCGGGATCCGCGAGTACGAGCAGATGCGCGACCGCTACGGCGTGCTCGGCATCGCCCGCACGCCCGAGCTCGCCGCGCGGGCGAGCGTGCTGCCGGTCTCGGCCTACGGCGTCGACGCCGCCGTCATGTATGCCGACGTCATGCTCCCGACCGGGCCCATGGGCGTCGAGTTCG
>JAKAAV010000301.1 GCA_021802185.1 Chloroflexota bacterium
CGCCGGAACCGGTCGGATAGGCGCGAGGAGACACCGATCGCCCGGACGGCGGAGCCGCTGGTCGGTCGGCCTCGTCGCCGGCTGCGACCGGGGTGGGACGCGGTTCGTAGGGGCGTCGCAACGGTCCGGCGCGCGGCGCGCCGGTCAGGTCGTCGCCAGCGCCGACAGGTACCGGTCGACCCCCTTCGCCACCTCGCGGCCTTCGCGGATCGCCCACACCACCAGCGACTGCCCCCGCGCGCAGTCGCCCGCGGCGAACACGCCCGGCACGCTCGTCATGCCGTCCGCGCCGTGCGCCACGGTCCCGCGTGCGTCGAGCGCGCACCCGAGCGCCTGCGGCAGGGCCGGCTCGGGACCGGTGAACCCGAGCGCGAGCAGGACGAGACCGGCCGGCAGCACGCGCTCCGTGCCCGCCCGCTCGCGCGGCGCTCGACGGCCGTCCTCGCCACGCGTCCACTCGACGTCGACGACCTCGATCCCGGCCACTCGTCCGTCGGTCCCGCCGACGATCCGGCGCGTCGACACCGCGTACCGCCTCGGGTCGGACCCCCAGAGCGCGGCCGCCTCCTCGTGCCCGTAGTCGAGGCGGTACACCCTCGGCCACTGCGGCCAGGGGTTGTCCGGTGCCCGCTCGTCGGGCGGCCGGGCGAGGATCTCGAGCTGGGCGACGCTCCGAGCGCCCTGCCGGATCGCCGTTGCGACGCAGTCCGTGCCGGTGTCGCCGCCACCGACCACGATCACGTCCAGCCCCGACGCCGAGATGAAGCCGCGAACCTGGTGACCGGCTGCGAGCACGCTCCGCGTGTTCGCAGCCAGGAAGTCCATGGCCGGATGGATACCCTCGAGCTCCCGGCCCTCCACGGGCAGGTCGCGCGGCACGGTCGACCCGGTCGCCAGCACCACCGCGTCGAACCGGAGCAGCTCCGCTGCCTCGACGTCGCGGCCGGCCTCCACGCCCGTCTCGAACCGGATCCCCTCGGCCTCCAGCAGCCGCACGCGCCGTTCGACGACCGACTTGTCGAGCTTCATGTTCGGGATCCCGTACGTCAGGAGCCCCCCGATGCGGTCCGCACGCTCGAAGACCGTGACGTCGTGCCCGGACCGGTTGAGCCGCGCCGCGGCCGCGAGCCCGGAAGGTCCGCTGCCGACGATCGCGACCCGCATGCCCGTCCGCCGCGCGGGGCGTTCGGGCCGGATCCAGCCGTTCGCCCAGGCCCGCTCGACGATCTCGAGCTCGATCTGCTTGATCGTGACCGGCTCACCGGCGATCCCGACGGTGCACGATCCTTCGCAGGGCGCGGGGCACACGCGGCCGGTGAACTCCGGGAAGTCGTTCGTCCGGTGGAGCCGGATGCTCGCCTCGCGCCACTTCCCGAGACGGACCAGCTCGTTCCACTCGGGAACCAGGTTGTTCACCGGGCATCCGGTCGCCGCGCCGGCCACCGACTCCCCGGTGTGGCAGAACGGCACGCCGCAGTCCATGCAGCGCCCCGCCTGCTGCCGCAGCGTGGCCTCGTCGTGGGCCGGGTGCGCCTCGCTCCAGTCGCGGATGCGGTCCAGCGGCGGGCGCATGCGTGGTGCGACGCGGGGGTGCTCGAGGAACCCTCTCGGCGTGCCCATCAGCGCGGCCCCGTGACGCACGGGGCGTGGCCACGACAACGCGGGCGGACGCTCTCGTTGCTCACGCGGCCCCCGCCTCGGCCACCGCCGTCGACTGCTCCCGGAACGCCGCGAGCTCGGCCTCGTCCGGCGGCAGCCCGAGTGCCCGCATCCGGCGCTGCGCCTCCAGCACCCGCGCGTACTCGTCGGGGATCACGCGCACCAGCCGCTCGAGCGTCGCCGGCCAGTCGGCCAGCGCGCGCCTCGCCCGGTCGCTCGACGTCCACGCCAGGTGGCGCTCGATCATCCCGCGCACCTCTGCGACCTCGTCGCGGTCGGCCACCTCGCCGAGCGGCCCGAGCGACAACCCCTCGTCCCGGCACGATCGCGCGAGCGTCCCGTCGGGGTCGAGCACGTACGCGATCCCGCCCGACATGCCCGCGGCGAAGTTGCGGCCGACCGGCCCGAGCACGACCACGCGGCCGCCGGTCATGTACTCGCAGCCGTGGTCGCCGATCCCCTCGACCACGGCACGCACCCCCGAGTTGCGCACGCAGAACCGCTCGCCCGCGATGCCGCGCACGTACGCGTCGCCCGAGGTCGCGCCGTAGAACGACACGTTTCCGGCGATGACGTTGTCCTCGGGCACGAACCTCGCCCGGCGGGGTGGCATGACCACGATCCGGCCGCCCGAGAGCCCCTTGCCCAGGTAGTCGTTCGCGTCGCCCTGGAGGACGAGCGTCATGCCGCGGGGGACGAACGCTCCGAAGCTCTGCCCGGCCGATCCGGCGAACTGCAGCCGGATCGTGTCGTCGGGAAGCCCGCGACCACCATGGCGCCGGGTGAGCTCGCTTCCGAGCATCGTCCCCACGGCGCGGTCGACGTTGCGGATCGGGAACGTGCCGCGGACGCTCACTCCGCGCTCGAGCGCCGGACGGCAGGCCGGGATCAGCGTCGTGGCGTCGAGCGACGCGTCGAGACCGTGGTCCTGTGGAACGGTGCATGTCCGGCCTCGGCCGCGTGGCACCTCCGGCACGTGCAGGATCCGCGAGAAGTCCAGGTTCCGCGCCTTCCAGTGCCGGATCGCCGGTCGCATCTCGAGCCGGTCCGCCCGACCCACCATCTCGTCGATCGTCCGGAAGCCGAGCGCGGCCATGTGCTCGCGCACCTCCCCCGCGACGAACCGCATGAAGTTCACGACGTGCTCGGGGTCGCCGGCGAAGCGGCGGCGCAGCTCGGGGTCCTGCGTCGCGATCCCGACCGGACATGTGTTCTCGTGGCAGACCCGCATCATCACGCACCCGAGCGCGACCAGCGGCGCGGTGGCGAAGCCGAATTCCTCTGCCCCGAGGAGCGCGGCGATCACGACGTCGCGTCCGGTCTTCAGCTGCCCGTCCACCTCGACCGCGATGCGCGACCGCAGGTCGTTGAGCAGCAGCACCTGGTGCGCCTCGGCCAGGCCGAGCTCCCACGGCACGCCGGCGTGCTTGATCGACGTGAGCGGCGACGCGCCGGTGCCGCCGTCGTGGCCGCTGATCAGCACCACGTCCGCGTGCGCCTTCGCGACGCCCGCGGCGATGGTCCCGACGCCGACCTCCGCCACGAGCTTCACCGAGATCCGCGCGAGCGGGTTCGCGTGCTTCAGGTCGTGGATGAGCTGAGCGAGGTCCTCGATCGAGTAGATGTCGTGGTGTGGCGGCGGGCTGATGAGCCCGACGCCGGGCGTCGAGTGGCGGACGCGCGCGATCCAGGGGTAGACCTTGTGCCCGGGCAGCTGGCCGCCCTCGCCGGGCTTCGCGCCCTGCGCCATCTTGATCTGGATCTCGCGGGCGCTGACCAGGTACTCGCTCGTGACGCCGAAGCGTCCCGAGGCCACCTGCTTGATCGCGCTGCTGCGCGAGTCGCCGTTCGGGAGCGCGTCGTAGCGCGCCGCGTCCTCTCCCCCCTCGCCGGTGTTCGACTTCCCGCCGAGCCGGTTCATCGCGATCGCCAGC
>JAKAAV010000302.1 GCA_021802185.1 Chloroflexota bacterium
TCGCTCCCGGCGAAGATGGCGGTCGGGGGTTCGGGCGAGGCGAGCAATCGAAGGCCGAGCTCGCGTGCCTCGTACCGCCCGTGCGCGCCGAGCGCGACCAGGTCGGGCCGGATCGGCAGACCGGTCTCCGCCAGCGCCTGCTGGTAGCCCAGGTACCGGTCGTGGCCCGACGTGAAGCCCCACGGATTGTCGAACGCGTCACCCACGAACCCGACGCGGCGATGGCCGAGCTGCAGCAGGTGCCGCGTCGCGATCTCGCCGCCCGCCCGGTCGTCGCCGACGACGCGCGGAAGCGCCTCCAGGCCGGGCGAGTGCGCGTCGACCACCACGACGGGGATCGTCGCGGCCGCCAGCGCCGCGACCTCCTCGGAGGTGGGCGGCAGGGAGATGACGAGGAGCCCGTCGGTCCGCTGTGCCACCGGGAGCGTCCGCAGGTACTGGTCGCGCTTCTCGACTGACTCGACGTTGTAGATGACCAGGTCGAACTCGCTGTCGCTCAGGACGGCGTCCACGCCCCGCAGACGTTCCGCCGCCTGGGGTCGCGTGAGAAACGTGATGACCACGCTGATCGTGAGCGTCCGGCCGAGGCTGAGCCGGCGGGCGGCGTGGCTCGGCGTGAACTTGAGATCCGCCATGACCTCGAGCACCCGACGCCGCGTCTCGTCGTTCACGAGCTCGTAGCGGTTCAGCACCCGCGACGCCGTCGCCACGCTCACGCCCGCTCGTCGTGCGACGTCGCGGATCGTCACCGGCCTCTTCAAACCGCGCCTCCCCGCTGCAAGCGCTGGCCATGTAACCGGTTACATGAACTGGTACCAGCGACGTTACCACCGGTGTCAATGTCCCCCTTTGCGCACTCGGGAGGCCGGACCGGGGCTGGAAGGAGGCGCTCGTTGGCCGGTCGGCACGGCGCCAACGTCGCCACTCGTGCCGACGAGGATTCAGCGGCCCCGGTGCTGTGCGACCACCCGGGCCGGGGCAAGGCCGGACCGGGAGAGAGGCGCGAACGTCGCTTCCCACCGCTCGTCCCAGCCCCAGGTCCCACACGTCGCGGGACCGTTCGTGCCACGCATCGGTCAGCCCACCCGCTTCAGCCGCCCCGTCCGCCTGGCGTACCGCTCCGCGCGGCCGAACACCCACATGCCGAGCGGGATCAGCACGATCCCCATGACGACGAGCGGCCAGGCGTCTCCGAGCAGCGCGGTCGCCGACACGCCGTCGACGAGCCCCTTCCGGACCGCGTCGAGGACGTACGTGGCCGGCGAGAAGCATGAGACGACCTGCATCCATCCCGGCAGGATGTCGACGCTGTAGTAGACCCCGCTGACCAGCAGGATCAGCGACTGCAGCACGAAGGTCATCTGCGAGCCGCGCTCGACGAAGAGCAGCGGCAGCACGGCGGCCATGATCCCGATCCCGACGAACGAGAACGAGCCGAGCACCATGAACGCGGCCGCGGTCCCGATGTTCGCCCGCGACATGTCGAGGCCGAAGAACAGCGCCAGCACGACCAGCACGACGGCGGTGTGCACGAGGCCGTACAGGATCGCGTAGAACGTCGACCCGAGCAGGTGCGTCCGCCGGTGGATCGGGGCCATCATCGTGTACTCGAGCGTGCCCTCCCAGCGCTCCCAGGCGATCGTGTCGGCGATGAAGCTGAACACGATCGAGAGGTAGTTCCAGAAGGTGGCGCCGATCATGAGCGACAGGATCAGGCGCCGGTCGCCGAGCTGCGCGCCGATCAGCGAGATCGCGAGCGCGCCGGCGATCGCGTACACGAGGTACGCGATCTCCCAGCCCCAGTAGCGGCGGGACAGGTTGAAGTTGCGTTCGACGAAGGCGTAGCTGGCCTTCAGCTCGTGGCCCAGCGCGGTCACGGAGCGCTCCTTTCGGCGTGAGGGCTGGCCGGCCCGGCCGATGGGATCGGGGAGCCGATGAGCTCGGCGATCAGATCGTGCGGGCCGGCCGAAGCGATGGATCGGCGGCCAGCCGTGCGCCGACGCGGATCATCTGGCGACCCAGTCGGCGGCGGACGGAGCTCCGCCGGGGCAGGCGCAGCAGGCGATGCCACTGCGCGGATTCGATCTCGGCGCGGATCTCGGCCTGGCGGGCCTCGACCAGCAGCCAGTGGCTGGGCTGGAACATCGGTGTTCTCCTTCGGAGCGGCGCCGTGGCGCCGCGTGGTGGTGTGTCCGTTCGTGTCGAGTCGGTGGTCGCCGGTGCACCAGCGGGCTGCCTACGCACCTGCCGCCTCCGCCTCGCCTTCCTCGACGTCCTCGTCGAGCGAGCGGCCCGTGTAGGCCATGAACACGCTCTCGAGCGTCGGCGCCGCGCCGCGCTCGCGCGCGACCTGGGCCTTCAGCTCTGCCGGCGTCCCGTCGGCCACGACCCGTCCGCCGTCGAGCACGGCGATCCGGTCGCAGAGGCGGTCTGCCTCGTCGAGGTCGTGCGTCGTGAGCACGATCGCCGCGTCCTGGGCGTCGCGCAGGTCCTCGATGAAGACCTGGACGTCCACCTTCGAGCGCGGGTCGAGGCCGGTCGTCGGCTCGTCGAGCAGCAGGAGCATCGGGCTCGTCAGCAGGGCTCGCGCGATCGCGACCTTCTGCTGCATGCCCCGGCTGAGCTGCTCGGTCGGCTGGCCCAGGCGTTTCTCGGCGATGCCGAGCCGCCCCAGGATCCGTGCCGACTCGCGGCGTGCCTCGCCGGCAGGGAGACCGTAGAGCCGTGCCGCGAACGCGAGGTTCTCGTACGGCGACAGCTTCTTGAAGAACGCAGCATCGACGCTGACGCGGTTGATGCAGCGCTTCACGGCCATCTCGTCGCGCTCGATGTCGTGGCCGAAGATCTCGACCCGGCCCTCGTCGATCGTCAGCAGCGTGCTGACGAGACGGATGAGCGTCGACTTGCCGCTGCCGTTCGCGCCGAGCACGCCATAGATGTGCCCGCGATCGACTGTCAGCGACACGTCGCGGACGGCGTCGACGACGCGATGCTCGCGGCCGACGACGAAACGCTTGGTGACGTGCTCGACGAGCAGCGCGGGGCGGCCGACGCGGTCACGCTCGGCCGGCTCCTGCGCGCCTGGCGCGGGGGCGGGCACGACTTCGATCGCCCGGCGCGTGGTCAGGCGCAGGAACAGGGTGATCGCCATGGCTGCACCTCCTGTGCTGGAGGCCCGGGCATCCAACGAGCCGCGGGCCTGTCGTCCTCCGACGTGGACGCGACGATCCGTCGTCGCGCCCGACCCGCGGCTCGCGTGCCACACACGGCACCAAAAAACCGTGGGTCCCGATCTGGGCCCACGGCTTCGAGCGTCCGCCCGGCGGTCACCCGCCTCGCGTCACCCCGCGATGGGCACAGATCTCCCGAGGTTCCCGGTTGCGGCGATGCCCGCCCGGGTGCGCCTCGTCACGAGAGACTGCGAAATCGACATCTGCGCGGACTGCTCCATCTGCAGCGACACCTGCTGGCGTCGGTCGCGCAGGATACGGGCCTCGTACCACGCGTGTCAACCCCGAAGTGCGCCTGTGTGGACGGCCAGGAGATGAACCCGATGGTCCCGCCGCAGGTGCCGAGCTACTGGATGGCGTACT
>JAKAAV010000303.1 GCA_021802185.1 Chloroflexota bacterium
GATCCGTCGTCGAGCGCCGCGAGCGCCTCCTCCCGCGCGCGCCGTTCCTCCACCGCGCGCACGGCCCGGCGGACCGCCGGAAGGCTCCCGCTCGCCATGCTCAGCTTCCGAATTCCCAGCCCGACGAGCGCGACGGCCGCGACAGGATCGCCTGCCATCTCGCCGCACACGGAGAGCTCGATCCCGGCGCGGGAGGCCCGTTCGACCGCGTCCCGGACCAGCCGGAGCAGCGCGGGATGCAGCGAGTCCTGGTATCGCGAGAGCGCGGGGTTCCCGCGATCCACCGCCAGCGTGTACTGGAGCAGGTCGTTGGTGCCGAGGCTCGCGAACGCGAGGCGGGGGAAGTAGCTGTCGCCGACGAGGATCGCACCGGGGATCTCGAGCATGACCCCGAGGTCGACCGGCGCGAACGGCTCACCGCGCGCCTCGAGCTCCGAGGAGGCCCGGGCGGCGAGCGACAGCAGTGTGGCGGCATCCGACGCGTCGGCGACCATCGGCGCCATCACCTTGACCGGGCCGGCGACGGCGGCGCGCATCGTGGCGCGGAGCTGGGTGAGGAAGATGCCGGGCTGCGTCGCGGCGAGGCGGAGCGCACGGACGCCGAGGAACGGGTTGGCCTCGGGCGCGATCGGCAGGTACGGGATGGGCTTGTCGCCGCCGACGTCGAGGAGCCGGATCGTGACGGGGTGGGGCGCGAACGCCTCCACGGCGCGCCGGTAGGCGGCCGTCTGCTCGTCCTCGCTCGGCTCGGCTGCGCGCTCCAGGAACAGGAACTCCGTCCGGAACAGCCCGACGCCGTGCGCCCCAAGTTCCACCGCCCGTGCCGCCTCGTCCGGTGTGCCGATGTTCGCGAGCAGCGTGACCTCGACACCGTCGAGCGTCACCGCCGGCAGCGACGCCTCGCGGCGCGCCAGCGCGTCCGCGTCGCGCGATCGCGCGATCCTGCGCCCCAGGTCGACGCCAGTCGGCTCGTCGGGGTCGAGGAAGACCTCGCCGGTCGCGCCGTCGAGGGCGAGGTCGCCGGGCCCGAGCGACCCGAGCAACCCGGCCACTCCCACGACGGCCGGGATGCCGTACGCGCGCGCGAGGATCGCGGCGTGCGCGGTGGCCGACCCCGATTCGAGGGCGAACCCGAGCAGCCGGTCCCGCGGCAGCGTGGCCGTGACCGACGGCGGCAGATCCTCGGCGACGACAATGCTCGGCACGTCGAGCCGCGGCGGCACCGGGTCGGGCATGCCGCTCGCCCGTCGCGCGATCCGCGCGGCCACGTCGCCCACGTCCGCGGCGCGTGCCGAGAGGATCTCGTCGCCGAGGTCGCGGAGCTGCGCGGCCAGGTCGCGTCCCGCCTCCAGCACCGCGCCGACGGCATCGAGGTGCCGCTCGTCGAGCGCCTGCTCGGCGAGCGAGGCCAGCGCCGGGTCGAGCGCCATCTGGGCCTGCGCCTCGAAGATCGCCCCCTCGTCCGGATGGCCGTCCTCGGTCACGCGACGGCCGATCTCCTCGAGCTCCCGCGCCGCCCGCTCGGCCGCATCCGCCAGCCGCGCCCGCTCCGCGCCCGCCTGCGCCGGACCGATCGACCGGCCCGCTGGCTCCCAGGCGCGATCGACGCGCACCCACGGTCCCCGCGCGACCCCTGCCGACGCGGGCGTGCCTCGCAGCGTTCGCATGCGGGCATTGTGCGCCGGCCGTCCGTCCGCGTCGTGCCCCTGGCGGGGGCCCCACTTTCGCGCCGGTGCCGGCTACCTCGCCCCGGGCGGCGACCCGAAGCGACGCTCCGTGCCGGCGAGCAGCCGCGCGATGTTGTCGTGATGGAAGAGCCAGATCAGCAGCGGCCCGACGACGGCGAACACGTAGTACGCGGGCGGCTGCGCGGTCAGCGCCGCGATGATCGCAAGGCCGATCCCGCCCGCCGCGGACCCGGTGAGCGACGCGAGCGACGAGTAGCGGCTCGCGAGGAACACGACCGCGAACACCGGCACGATCGCGACCGCGACGAGCGGCTCGATCACGAGCAGCCCGCCGAACGCGGGCGAGACGCCGCGCCCCCCCTGCAGGCCCAGGAACGGCGAGCGGCTGTGCCCGACGATCGCGGCGAGCGCGGCGAGGACCTCGACCGCGGCTCCGGCGCCGAGGACGCGCGCGAGCAGCACCGCGCCGGCGCCCTTGCAGATGTCGAGGGCGCCGGTCAGCACGGCCAGACGGAATCCGAGCGCCCGTGCCACGTTCGCGCCACCGGTATGACCGCTGCCGATCGATCGGGGATCCGGGCCGCCCGAGAGCCGGGCCACGATGACGCCCCACGGGATCCCGCCGATCAGGAACGCGGCCACGACGATCGCGACGTCGCGGGCCAGAGTGGGGGCGTCCATCGGCAACGAGTATAGGGATCGGACCGCAGTGGCCGCCACACGGCGGGCGCGGCGTCGGTGGCGAGCAGCCCGACCGGTCTCGTGCGGCTCAGCGGTGGTCGCGGATCGCGGACTCGACCTCGCGCACGAGCCGATCCGGGTGGCCCCGGAACCATTCCCGCCGGGCCGCGTCAGCGGCGGCCTCCGCGACGAGCCGCGCAAGCGTCGCATTCACCGGCACGCTCATCCCCTGCCGCTCCGCGGCGGACGCCACCGCGCCGTTCAGCCACGCGACCTCGGTCCGGACGGCACCGGCCCGGAGCGCCAGCCGGAGCGACGGCATCTTCTCGCCGCGTGCGCCACCGAGCACCCGGCCGAGAATTCGCCGAGCGATGGGCCCGGGGGCGCGGTACGCGGCGAGCAGCAGCGGCACGTCGGCGCCTGGCAGCGCGATCGGCGAGACGCCGACGCCGCGCATCGCCGCGAGCGTCTCGACCGCCTGGCGGCGCTCGATCGCGTAGAGCGCGGGATCGGCGTAGATCGAGGCGACGTCCATGTCGAGCAGCGCGCCGGTCGCGTTGCCCACGAGGTTGGCCGCCAGCTTCGACCACTTCATCGCGACCGGATCGACGAGCACCGCGGCGCGCATGCCGGCGGCCCGGAACCCGCCCGCCAGGGCGCCTGCGAGGGTCTCCGAAGCCGCTCCGCCGCTCACGGCCGCCAGCGCGATCCCACCGCGTGTCAGCCACCGCGCTTCACCCGCCTCGCCGAGCTCGGCGGCCGACGTCAGCGAGGCCGCGACGAGCGTGGCGTCCGGTCGGGACCGCAGCGCGACCTCCTCCGCCCCGATGCCGTTCTGCACGGTGACGGCCGGCAGGCGCGGCCATGCGGCGAGGGCACGCAGCGCGTCGTCGAGGTCGAACCGCTTGACCGCCAGGATCGCGACGTCGAGGCCGCCTGCGTGGAGGGGGTCGGGCCGCGCAAGGGCCGCGACCCCGGCACGCACGACACGGACGTCTCGCGGCGCGCCACCGGGCATGACGAGCCGCAGGCTCGATGGCTCGGGGTCGTCGGGGCCCGTCCGGCGGAGTATCAGGACGCCGTGCCCGGCGGACGCGAGGCACCCCGCGAGCAGCGAGCCGACCGCCCCCGCGCCGACGACCGCGATCCGCATGCGCGGCGGTCAGCCGGCGACGTGCTTGTCGAACGCCGAGGATGCGTCGGCCGTCGCGAGCACGGCCTCG
>JAKAAV010000304.1 GCA_021802185.1 Chloroflexota bacterium
ATGTCGGTGACGGTGAAGCGGCGGCGAACGCGGCCGGGGCCGCGATCGTTGCCGCGAGAGAGGCAATCAGCGCGGCAGTCGTGCCGAGGCTGATCGCCTTCTTAGTGATACCCAAGTTCGTGAACCTCCTAGAGAGATTGCGACTGGTGTCCGGCTCCGCAGAGCCGGGGTCCCGGGACCTCCCTGAGCACTTCCCCTCCTTTGGAACAGATCCCGGTGCTCCCTCTTTTCCCTACGCCTTCCGGAAGGCCCGGAACGGCGAGACGGGCACTGCCCGCCCCGCTGTTACGGCAATGACGTGGGCGTCGCGGTGGGCGACGCCGATGCGGCCGAGGTGGCCGGCGTGGGTGCCGCGGACGGACTCGTGGCCGTCGCGGACGGACTCGGTGAAGGCGAGTAGCAGATGAGCCCGAACGGCGTACGGCGGCACTTGGTCGCCGACGAGGACGGCTCCGGCGTTGGTGTCGGGGTGGGCCCGGTGGTGGGAGCCGGCGTGGGCAGTGCGGACGTCGGCGTGGGCTGCTGGGTCGGCTGCGGCGTGGGGGTCGCCGGCACGGGGCTCGGCGTGACGAGCGGCGTGGGGATCGGCGTCGGCGCGGGCGTCGGAGCGGGCGTCGGGGTTGGCGTCTGCGTGATGGTCACGACCGGGCTCGTCGGCGCGGGCGACGGCGTCCCGGGAGCCGCGGCGACGAGCGGAGCCGTCGCGTGCGGCGTGTGCGGCGCGGGCAGCACGACCTGGGCGATCCCCGAGAACAGGTTGGAGGCGGCGAACACGAACGCGGCGCCCAGCAGTGCGACGGCGGCGATGGTGGCGGCAAGCGTGCCCGTGGTGCGAACTGCTCCGCGCACGATCTGGATCCGCAGATCCGACAGCCAGGAGCGGTGCTCGCCGCGGCGCGCCCGGTCGGCCAGGACGGCGGCCAGCTGCCGTGCCTCGAACCCCGGAGCGGGCTCGACCTGGGGCAGCGACGACAGCAGGTCCGCCAGGCGGGTGACGCTGCCGAGCCGGGCCGCGCAGGTGGTGCACTCGCGAACGTGGTCGGACAGCGCGATGGCGTCCGTGCGCGAGAGGCCTTCGGCGACGAAGGCGTCGATCAGCGCGTGGGCGGACGTGCACTGGCTCACATAGAGGTAAAGCCGTCACGCGGCTGAAAGGTTGCGGTTTGGGGTGGGGGTACTTTCGTCATCGCCCGCTCGGCGACCGGGCGTCGATCCCCGGAAGCGGTTACTCGCGGGCGGCCATGACCGCCGCCGACTCCACATCCGACCCGAGCGACCGGGTGTCGAAGCGGCCGCTGCGGGATGCGTCGGCCGCCACCGGGATTCGGTCACGCGGCGCACCGGGGGACGATCCGTCCCCGCCGGAGATGCCCTCCCCCGGCGTCTCCTCGAGCCGGTGCGCGAGCGTCTCGCGGAGCTGGCGCGTTCCCCGGAGCAGCAGGCTCTTGAAGGTGTTCAGCGGCACGTCCATGGCGCGGGCCGCATCGGCGTACTCGAGGCCGAGCACGAGGCGCAGGACGACCGCCGTGCGCTGGCGGAACGGGAGCGCCTCGATCGCGCGCTGCACCTCGGCGCGGACCTCCGCCGCCTCGGCGGCCAGGTGGGGGTCGAGTTCGGTCGACGCGATGCCCAGGGCGTCGGGATCGGGCGGCAGGTCGGGGTCGAGGATGCGGTCGAGCGACGCGGGGTGAGCGGTTCGGGTCGCCACCTTCGACGCAAAGCGGACCGCGATGGTCGTCAGCCACGGCGACAGCGAGGGCCTGGGCTCGAAGCGCTCCATCGACCGGAACGCCGCCAGGAACGTCTCCTGGACCACGTCCTCGGCGGCCTCACGGCTCCCCGTCAGACGGTACGCGAGCGTGAAGAGCCGGCGACCGTGCTGGGTCACGAGCTCCGCGTACGCTGCCTCGGAACCCTCCTTGCAGCGCCGAACGAGCTCCTGCTCGCTCCAGGCACTATCTCCCACGCGTCCTCCACGAGGCCCGACGATCGGTTTCGCTGGTTCCTGGGCAGCCGACGGACAGGCAAATGGCAAGACCGGGTGACGCGTGTCCCGGCGCGTCATGCCGCGAGTGTGCCACACCGCGTGCGCACATGGCTACCCGTTCTCTACGATGCGCGAGACGGGGGGATCGTCCCAGTGTACGTGGGACCGTCGACGTAGTCTCGATGGCCGACCTGAAGGACGCCTGAACCCCCCGCGTTCAGGTCGTCGGCGGGTAGCCCGTCAAGTCCCGACGAGCCCGCCGTCCACGTCCGGCGCTCGGCCTCGCGCGGTCACATCATCACGAGGCCGCCGTCGACTCCGATGATCTGGCCCGTCACGTAGGCCGCCTCGTCGGAGCAGAGGAATGCGACGACGTCCGCGACTTCCTCGACCGTCCCGAAGCGACCCATCGGCGTGGCCGAGCGGATCCCCTCCTGGATGTTCTCGGGCAGGACGGTCGTGAGCTCCGTCAGCACGAACCCGGGCGCCACGGCGTTGCTCGTGATCCCGCGGCTGGCGACCTCGCGCGCCGTGGCCTTCGTCAGCCCGATCAGCCCGGCCTTCGCCGCGGAGTAGTTGGCCTGTCCCGCGTTGCCGGCCTGCCCCGCCACGCTCGTGATGTTGACGATGCGCCCGCGGCGTGCCCGAAGCATGGGGCGCAGCACGGCACGGGTCGCGTAGAAGGCGCCGGTCAGGTTCGTCTCGATGACGGCGTGCCACGCCTCGTCGGTCATGCGCATGACGAGGTCGTCGCGGGTGATGCCGGCGCTGTTCACGAGGATGTCCACGCGCCCGAACGTCTCGAGCGCGGCCGCGACCAGGGCATTGGCCGCCGACGGGTCCGTGACGTCGCCCTGGCGCGCGATGGCTCGCCGGCCCTGGGCCTCGACGGCCGATTTCGTCTCCTCGGCGGCGGACTCGTTGCCGCGGTAGCTGAACGCGACGTCGGCGCCCTGGGTGGCGAGCCGGACGACGATCGCGCGGCCGATCCCGCGCGACCCGCCGGTCACGATGGCCGCCTTGCCGGTGAGATCGATCACGTGTCACCTCGCTGAGGACGCTGAGCGGGGTCGGGTTTGCGCCTGGGATCACGTGGCGGCCGAGCCGCAGGTCCGAACGGCCGCCACGGGTCAGCCGAAATGCCGCCGCGGGTCAGTCGCCGGATAGGCGGCTCGTCAGCCGCCGGACATCGGCGACGCGATCCTAGCCGCCGGATGGCCGGCTCGTCAGCCGCCGGATGGCCGCTCGTCGGCCGCCGGATGGCCGCTCGTCAGCCGCCGGACATCGGCGACGCGATCCTAGCCGCCGGATGGCCAGCTCGTCAGCCGCCGGATAGGCGGCTCGTCAGCCGCCGGATGGCCGCTCGTCGGCCGCCGGACATCGCCGGCGCGATCCTAGCCGCCGGATGGCCAGCTCGTCAGCCGCCGGACATCGGCGGCTCGTCAGCCGTAGGGCCGGCTCGTCAGCCGCCGGACATCCGGCTCGTCAGCCGCCGGATGGCCAGCTCGTCAGCCGCCGGACATCGCCGGCGCGATCCTAGCCGCCGGACATGGGCGGCTCGTCAGCCGCCGGACATCGCCGGCTCGTCAGCCGCCG
>JAKAAV010000305.1 GCA_021802185.1 Chloroflexota bacterium
GGCCGAGCGCCACCCCGAGCTTCGCAGGCGATCGAGCCTGCCGGACGACGATCTCGTCGAGCAGGATCAGGAACAGCGGCACGCTCCAGGCGGCGGTCAGGTTGAGATGCAGCGAGGCGTGCGACACGAGGTAGGGCGACAGCTCGAAGACCGCCCCGCCCACCACCGCGCCGGGGACCGAGGCGTATCGCCTGATTGCCACGAAGGCGAGCCAGCCGCTCAACGCGAGCGCCACGACGATCGCGACGTTGTAGGCGACGACGGGTCCGACGGCCAGCGTGACCGGCGCGAACGCGAGCGACAGGAACGCGATCGACGTGTTCCACATGAGGTTCACGCCGTCGGGCCAGTTCAGCTGGGTCGTGAAGAACGGGTTGGCACCGTGCTGGAGCGCGTACGGGATCCAGCGGAGGAACCACATCTGCTGCTCCTGGTCGCAGCAGCTGCCGACCCAGGATGACCCCGGCGCGCTCCAGACCTGCCACGTCAGCACGACGGCGACGAGCGTGAAGAACGCCAGTGCCGCCACGGACGGGCGGGCGGCAGAGACACGTTCCGGGACCCTGCCGATGGCGTGGCGGGCGCGCATGCGCGTCGGAGACGACGCCCCAGGACCGGGTTCAGGTGCAGCGCCCGACTGGATCATCCCCTTACCTCGTGCCCCCGGCGCAGTATGGATGCCCGCCACACACGTTCGCGCGGCGTTCGGACGACCCGGCGCCGGCCGGACGCGGCGCACGGGAGCGGATCGGGGTGCCGAAGCGCGATCCGGGCGCGCAGTGCCCTCGCAAAGTTGCGATCATCCCCAGGTCGGGGCACCGGCGCCGTCCGGCGACCGTCGTGGGCCGATTGACAACGGTGAAGGCCGGAGGGCGCGGTGACGACCGAGGAGATGGGCGGGGGTCTCGCGATCGAGACGGCCGAGGCGGAGGCGTCCGCGGCCGAAGATGCCTCCTCGCGGCGGCCGGGAACCCTGCGCACCGCGATCGTGTCGTTCGTCCAGGACCCCGGGCAGATGCTGGCCGTGGTGCTCCTGCTCGCACTCATCGCGCGCGCCATCTGGCTGTGGCTGCCCGACCACTCGCTGATCTTCGACGAGGCGTACTACGTCAACGCGGCCCGCGTGATCCTCGGCATCCACCCGCCCGCCGGGGCGGCATACGCCCAGGCGCCGCTCGGGCTCGATCCAAATACGGAGCACCCGATCCTCGGCAAGCTCCTGATCGCCGGCTCGATGGCCGTCTTGGGCGACAACGGGATCGGCTGGCGACTGCCCAGCCTGATCGCGGGGATGGCGTCGCTGGTCGCGCTGTACGGGATCGTCCGGGCCGCAGGGGAGCGTGCGTGGCTCGGCGTCCTCGCGACGTTCCTGTTCGCGTTCGAGAACCTGTCGCTCGTCCACGGCCGGATCGCGACGCTCGACATCCTGTTCCTGGCCCCGGCACTGGTGGGGGCCTGGCTCGCGTTGCGCGGCCACTGGGCATGGGCCGGCGTCGCGTTCGGGATCTCGACGCTCGCCAAGCTGACCGGCGCGTTCAGCCTGGCCGGCATGATCCTGTACGTCGGGCTCCTGGCCGCGGCCAGCTGGTGGCGGAGCAGGCGCATCAGGCTCGCCGATCTCGCACCCCTCGTGCCGCTCCTCGCCGGGTTCGTGCTCGTCACCGTGGCCGGGCTGTGGTTGCTCGATCTCCGCTTCAGTCCGTACCACAACCCCGTGGACCACGTGGTGCACATGCTGCAATACGGCGCGAAGCTGCAGACGGCGGGGGCTCCCACCGGCATCGCGAGCGACCCGTGGCAGTGGCTGGTCGACCAGGTCCAGATCACGTACCTCCGTGTCGACGTCAACTCGATGGTGAACGGCCAGATCGTCTCGAGCCATCCGTCGATCGACTTCATCGGCATCGTGAACCCGGTGCTGCTCGCCGGACTCATCCCCGCGGCGCTGTTTGCGGTGTGGCTGGCGTGGCGCAGTGGCAGCAGACTCGCCCTCTGGGTGCTCTGCTGGGGGGCGACCAACTACCTCGTCTACTACCCGCTGGCGCTCGTGAGCCACCGCATCACGTACCTCTACTACATGCTGCCCGTCGTCCCGGCGCTGGCCGTGGGCGTGGCGCTGCTCCTCCAGCGCTCCCGCCTGCCGCGCGCGGCCACCTGGGTCTTTCTCGCAGCGTTTGCCGTCGCGTTCGCGGCGTACTTCCCGTTCCGTCAGCTGCCCTGACGAGTCCCGCCGCCGGCGCGCGGCACCCATGGGCGCTGCACGGTGTGCCAGACGGCAATCGCCGCGACCGCCCTGAAGCGGCATGATTCCGGGGTGCTCCTCCGTTACCTGCGCTCGCTGACCGGATTCGAGCGCGACGCCCGGCTGTTCCTGTTCGTCACGCTCGCGTCGAGCGCGGCCGTCAGCCTGTGGTGGATCGACTTCAACCTGTACCTCGGCAGCCTCGGGATCGACCGGTCGCTCATCGGGCTGATCGCGATGGCCGGCTCTGCGGCGTCGCTGCTCCTCGCGTTCCCGGCCAGCCTCCTGTCCGACCGCGTCGGGCGACGCGTGGTCATGCTCGCCGGCGCGTGCCTGATGACGGCGGCGTTCGGGATCCTGCTCACGACGAGTGCGATTGCCGTCCTCGTGCTCGCGTCCGCCGCGTTCTCGGCCGGCACCGGTGCCATGCAGGTCATCTCGCAGCCCTTCCTCGCCGAGCACTCGCGCCCGAGCGACCGCAGCGAGCTGTTCGCGGTCCAGTTCGCGATCGGCAGCGGGACCAACGCCGTCGGCGCCCTCGTCGGCGGGCTCGTCGCGCAGCAGGTCGCGCTTGCCGGCGGGTTCGACCCGCAGGGCCCGCAGGCCTATCGCGTCCTGATCGCGATCATGGCCGGCCTCGGGATCGTCACGGTGCTCCTGCTGACGCGCCTGCGCGACGACCGGCCCTCGGCCGTCCGGCGGGCCGACGCTCGGACCACGCCGGGGCGCCGGCCCGAGCCACGGCCGAGCGGCCTCGCCATCGGCCTTCGGGGCGGCTTCCACGTGGCGGACCGCGGCGACTTCGTCCGGCTCCTGCTGCCGGGCTTCCTGATCGCGCTCGGCGCCGGACAGGTGATCCCGTTCCTGAACGTGTTCGTCGAGGGCAAGTTCCACCTCGAGCTCGCGTCGCTCAACGCGCTGTTCGCGGTCACGAGCCTCGGCACCCTCGTGGCCACGCTGATCCAGCCGGCGCTCGCGAAACGCTGGGGCAAGATCGGGTCCGTCGTGATCGTGCAGGGGGCGAGCATCCCGTTCATCGTCGTGCTCGGTTTCTCGCCGATGTTCTGGACGGTCGCGGTCGCCATGGCCGTCCGGAACTCGCTGATGAACGCGGGCAATCCGATCTTCGGGGCGTTCGCGATGGAGCGGGTGCGGCCCGAGGAGCGCGCGACGTTCGCCGCAGCCAGCTCGCTGCTGTGGAGCCTCGGCTGGGTCATCGCGGCGCCGTGGTACAGCCTGCTCCAGGCGACGCTCGGCTTCACGGGCGGCTACACCGTCAACTTCCTGACGATCATCGGGCTGTACACGCTCGGGACGGTGCTGTACTGGGTGTGGTT
>JAKAAV010000306.1 GCA_021802185.1 Chloroflexota bacterium
ATCGGCCGGAGGAGCTGAATCAGAGTCGGGCCACTCCGGCTCGGGGGTGACGCGACCCGTCACGGGAGCCTGCCACTCCGGGCTGGGCGTCACGCCCGTTGCGGGAGCCTGCCACTCCGGCTCGGGTGTCACGCGGCCCGCGCCCAGCTCGCCGACCACGTAGACCCCCGTCGGCTCCTCGACGCCGAGCATCCGCGCCGCGGACTCGGGCGGGGCGCGCCGCATCCGCAGGACGTCGATTGCGACGTCGTCCCCCACGTCCTGCCCCGCCTCCTCCGACAGCAGCCAGCGCACCTCCAGGAGATCGCAGTACGCCTGGACGAGGTCGGCCGAGGGCAGCGCAAGCGTGGCGAGCCGGGCGAGCATCGGCCGGAGCATCTCGCGCAGCCAGCGGTCGGCGGCGTCCGACTCGTCGAGAGCGCGGCCCTCCCGGCGCTCGAGCAGGCCACGGTATTCGCGCAGATCGTTGAGCAGGATCGTCGCCTGGCCTTCGCCGACGTCGAGGCCGGTCAGGCGGCGAAGCTGCGAGGCGTGGAACCGCCTTCCGGCGACGGTGACCCGCAGCCGGAGGCGGGCGCCGTCCTGATCCGGGCCGTCGCCGCGGTCGGGCGCAAACGCCAGCTCGTCGACCGCGAAGCCCAGCTCGTTGAGACGCCTCACGCGTGCCTCGACCCGGAACTGGTCCTGCGGCCCGATCGAATCCTCGCGGTGCAGCTCGTCCCACAGCATGCGGTACCGCTGCTCGACCCGCTCCGCCGCCTCGAGGTCGTCGTCGGCGATCTCCGCCCGGCCGACCTGAGCCGCAATGTCGAGCAGGTCGCCTGCGACGTTCTCGACGAGGATGTCCAGGTCCTGGGCTCGCTGCCCGTCGCTCAGGCTCGGGTGCGCCTCGCTCGTCTCCGCGTCGACCAGGAACGCCTGCAGCGACTGCCCGTCGCGCCGGAACAGCGTGTTCGCCAGCGAGCAGTCGCCCCAGTACACGCCGTTGCGGTGCAGGTCGACCATGAGCCACGCCATCGCGTCGAGCAGCCGGTCCCGGTGCTTCCGCGCACCGGGCGGGAGCCGCTGGAACAGGCGCCGGAACTGGAACGAGCCCGCCAGGTACTCGGTCACGAGGATCGCGGGGTCGTCCTCGCCGCGTTCGACGAGTCCGACCGGCCGGACCGACGGGAACTCGCGACGGGCAAGCTCGCCGAGAATCCGGTACTCCCGGCCCGCCGGAAGGACCGGGAGCTCCTTCAGCGCGTAGACCGTCTCGTCGGCCTCGACGAACCGGACGACGTGGCGGCTCGCTCCCACCGGCATCTCGCGGAAGGTCACACCCGCGTCCGGCCACTCGCGCAGCGGCACGAGCCACGGAAGCGCCAGCAGGCCGCTGCCGGCGCCGCGGAGCCGGATCGAGATGGGTGGCACCATGCCAGGAGTCTACGGGGAGGCACCGGGCGGACGGCGGGTCCGGCCGGGACGTCGCGTCAAGCGCGCAGCGTGATCTCGCCGTTCGAGACTGCGATCGGAAGCTCGGTGAGCGGGACGTTGGTGGGGCCGGCGACGGGCTGCGCGTTGTTCCGTGGGTCGTACGTCGCGCCGTGGCACGGGCAGATCAGGTAGCCGGCCGAGGGGTCGTAGCCCACGGTGCAGCCGGCGTGCGTGCAGATCGCGTCGAAGGCCGCGAACTTGCCGCTGCCGAGCGAGACGACGATGCCCGGGTCGCCCGGGGACGCATTCCCGATCTGGACGGGAACCTGGAACCCGTAGGCGCCGGCCTGTGCGACCTGCGCGGCCGTGGCGATGGCGAGCGCGGACGACCCGCCTGCGGACGACGCCGGAGCCGCGGAGGCAGCCGCGCCCGAACCGCCTCCCGTGGTGGACGCCGCCGGGCCGGAAGAGCCCAGCGGGCCGAGCAGCCCGCCCGTCGACCCGTCGTCGGAGTGGAGCAGGTCGCGCAACGGCCGCACGACGATCGCAATCGCAACGGCGGCCGCCCCGACCACGGCCGCGTGCAGCAGGAGCCGTCGCTCGGGCGACATCGGCGTCGGCGCCGGAGACTGGCGGCCTCGTCGCGCGGGAGGCGCCGCTGCAAGGCCGAGCCGCCGCTCCAGCCACGGGCCGAGGACGTACAGTCCTCCGTCGCCCGCCGCCGCGAGCGTGACGAACGACATCATGTAAGGCAGGTCCTGCCCGAAGTAGTAGGGGTGCACGTCCCACGAGGCCGTCAGGAAGAACAGGAACGAGAGCACCGCGCCCCCGGCGGCTGACAGCCGGAACGCGAGGCCGGTCAGCACCCCGACGCCGACCGCCATCTCGGCGAGCGCGATCGTGACGCCCATGAGCCACGCGTTCGGGATCGCGATCGCGGTGATGAGCGGCGCGAGGGGCGACACGCGCGCATAGCCATGGAGCTGCGCGAGGATGCTCGTCGCAGACCCGAGACTCAGGAACGAGCGGTTCAGCGCGAGCTTGTCGACCCCGGCGAACAGGAACGTGAAGCCGGCGAAGATCCGCAGCGGCAGGAGCGCGACGGCCGCCACCGAGCCGGTCCCCGCTCCGGACCGGGCAGAGTCGAGACGGGACCGCGCACCCGACGAGCGGAGGTCGCGGCCAGGATCGGGCTCGGAGACGAGAGGGCGGGCGAGGGAGGATGACTCGGGGCGGACCAGCTCCGGCGACGGGAGACCTGGTCGGCGCGCGCCCGTATCCAGCGATCGACTTCCACGCCGCGAGCGCGCCACGTCCCCACCTCCTCGCACGGTCGCGCCCAGTGTGCCAACCGACTGTTGGGATCTCGCCGCGACGGCGGTGAAGGTTTCGCCACGGAACACGGCAGATATTGGGGCCCAGGCTCGCCCGGCGCGGAGCGCGCCCGGGAGCGTGCAAGCCTGTCGACGTCCGCGCTCAGAACCGCTTTCGGAGGTACGCGACGACGCCGGCCTCGTAGCCCGCGGCCTCGTACAGCTGGAGCGCATCGGGGCGGTGCCGGCCCGCCGTGACCTCGATGAACGCGCAACCCTGCTCGCGAGCATGCGTCTCCGCCGCACCCATGAGCTCGCGCCCGAAGCCACGCTCCCGCACGTCCTCGTCGACGACCAGCGCGAGCACGCGGGCGATCCGGTCGCCGTGCTCGAAGCGAGGCATCACGTGCACGGCCACGAACCCGACGACGTCGTCCGAGGCGGTCACGACGAACACGCCCGACAACCCGTCGTCGAACGCGGCGAGACGGGTCGCGATGTCGCTCGGGCCCGCCGGGTACCCCTCCGCGGTGAGCAGGGCGGCGATCGGCGCGGCGTCCCGTGCCTCCGCGGGGCGGAGTGCCGAAGCTCCACGACCGGTCACCGACTGCTCCCTCCACGGGATCGCGGCAGCCGCACCGCGACCCTGGATCGACCAGGAAGCCCCCGGGGCACCAGTCCCGGCCGGACCGGCATGAACCACGACCGCACCGCGACGAGGACCCCGAGCACGATGCCGGGCACCACGAGGTACGCCACGAAGAACACCCAGAACCCAGGGTCCCCGAGCGGCGCGCCCGGCCGCAGCGCGCCGATCCGTCTTG
>JAKAAV010000307.1 GCA_021802185.1 Chloroflexota bacterium
CGCCCGCCAGCCCGCGCACCAGCCGGCGGCACCGATCAGGCCCGCCCGGTCGGCGGGTGTCGCCGACCCCTGCCGCCCCCAGCTGAACGACGCCGCGAACGCCTCGGCGAGACGCGCGACCTCGCCGACGAGCGCGCGCTGGGCCGGAAGATCGACGTCCTCGCCGCCGCCGGCCCGTGCCCGGACGGGCCCGTGTCTGAACGGGCCCGCGCCAGGGGGCTGGTACACTCCCGGGCACGGCGATGAGGCCCGCCACCCCGACAGTTCCCACCGCGGCCGCTGGCCGCTGACGGCTTCTACTTCGAGCGCGAGGTGGAAGTCGCGTGGCCAGAACCCAGGACCGCACCGAGACGACGACGCGCGGCAACGGCGGCGTGACGGGCGGCGCGCTCGCGCCGCCCGCAGTCGATCCGCACTCGTCCCAGCCACGGGGTACGTCCGCGTCGCGCGCGCGACACAGCGTGCTCTTCCCTCCCGACGCGGTCGCGTCGCACCTGCGGGCGCACGCACCGCCCTTCTTCCCGGACCTCAACCTCGACCAGGTCGTGGTCGCGCTGACGCGTGGGCGCGAGGAGTACGAGCTCGCGCCGCTCTTCTACACGCTGCCGCGGGCCGTCGAGACGGTGGCGTATCGGCAGGCCGCGCTGCGCGATCTCGAGCGCGCGGAGACGCTGGCCGTCGTGCGGGCCTTCGCCGAGACGATGCGCACGGTCAGGGCGCACCTTCGGCAGGCGGGCAGGCTCCACTACCGCTGGCAGAAGCGGCGCTGGTTTCTCGAGGCGGTCTGGACGTACGCGGAAGGCGTGTCTCGGCTCGCCGGCGACGCGACCTCCCTCGACCTCGGCTCCGACGCGTTCCGTGGTCTCCGCGACCACCTCGCCGCGTATTCCACGTCCGAGGCGTTCACGACGCTCCTCGAAGACGCGCGACGCCTGCGGGGCGAGCTCGACGGGATCCAGTACACGCTGCTGATCCGGGAGAACCGGATCCGCGTCGATCGCTTCGCCGGCGGGGAGGACTACGGCGCGGAGGTCGCCGAGACGTTCCGGAAGTTCGAGCAGGGCGAGGGCCGGCCCTACAGGTTCGACTTCCCGAGCTCGCCGGAGATGAATCACGTCGAGGCCGCGATTCTCGAACTCGTCGCGCGCCTGTGGCCCGACACGTTCGCGTTTCTCGACCGCTTCGCCCCCGAGCACCGCGACTTCATGGATCCCACGCTCGAGCGGTTCGACCGCGAGGTGCAGGTCTACCTGGCCTGGCTGGAGCACGTCGCACCGATGCGGAGACGCGGACTGGCGTTCTGCTATCCGGAGATGCGCCGGCGGCCCGACGAGATCCACGCCCGGGAGGCGTTCGACGTCGCGCTCGCGGTATCGCTCGCGGAGCGCGATCGCAGGGTCGTGACGAACGACGTCGAGCTGCGCGAGCCCGAGCGCGCGCTCGTGGTCACCGGCCCGAACCAGGGGGGCAAGACGACCTTCGCGCGGATGTTCGGCCAGCTGCACTACCTCGGCCGGATGGGCCTGACGGTGCCGGGCCGCGAGGCGCGGCTGCAGTTCTTCGACGGGCTGTACGCGCACTTCGAGCGCGAAGAGGACCTCGGCGACCTGGCCAGCAAGTTCGAGGACGACGTCTCGCGCATCCACGAGACGATCGGTCAGCTGACTCCCGACAGCCTCGTGATCATGAACGAGACCTTCAGCTCGACGACGGTGCAGGACGCGCTCCTGCTGAGCCGGGACATCCTCGGCCGCATCCTCCGGGCCGGCGCCAGGTGCCTGTTCGTCACCTTCCTCGACGAGCTCGCCTTGGAAGGCCCCGAGGTCGTGAGCATGGTCGGGACGGTCGATCCGGACGATCCGGCGATCCGGACGTTCCGCGTCGTGCGCCAGCCGGCGAACGGCCGCGCGTACGCCGAGGCGATCGCGCGGAAGCACGGGCTGACACCCGAGCGGCTGCGCGAGCGGCTGGCGGAGGGGGGAAGGAGGGCGCGGGCATGAAGGCGTACCTCATGCACCGCGACCGCGACTTCGACCCGGAGGCGCCGCCTCCCGCCAACGCCGCGGACCTTGTCCAGGACCTCGAGCTCGGCGCGATCTTCGAGGCGATGGCAGCCGGAGACGGGTTCGTCAGGGACGTCGCCTCGAAGGCGTTCCTCGCGAGCCTCGACGACGCCGCCGCGATCCGCTACCGGCAGGGTGTGCTCGCCGACGCGCTCGCTCATCCCGACGTGATCCGCGAGCTCCACGCGATCGCGATCGAGGCGATCGAGCGCGAACGGCACGTCTACGTCGGCATCCTCGGGCGCCAGCCGGAGCGGATCGTCAGCCGCTCGGTCGAGGTCCTCGGCATCTTCCTCGAACTGCTCCGGCGCGTCCGCGCCCTGGCGGACCGCCACGCCGCGTCCTTCACCTCGGAGGGATTCGGGCGGTTCTTCGGGATGATCGAGACGGAGCTGGACGACGCGTACCTCGCCTCGGTCGCCGAGCACGTGCACGATCTCTCGTTCCGGGGCGGCATGCTGCTCTCCGCCCGGCTCGGCCCCGGCGCGAAGGGTGCGGAGTACACGCTGCACGAATCGCCCCGCGCGAAGACGGGGATCCTCGACCGTCTGCTCGGGGAGCGCTCCGGCCTGGTCTACGCGGTCCCCGATCGCGACGTCGCCGGGTTCGACGCGCTCGCCGAGCTGCGCAACCGCGGCGTGGCGGTCGCCGCCGTGGCGCTCGGCCGTTCCACCGACCACATCCTGAACTTCTTCCGCATGCTCCGGCTCGAGCTCGCGTTCTACGTGGGGTGCCTCAACCTCGCCGACCGGCTCCGGGCGAAGGGCGAGCGGATCTGCCTGCCCGACCCCGGCCCGTCCGGGTTCGCGACGCACGGACTGATCGACGCCTCGCTCACCCTGCGGCTCCAGGATCGCGCGGTCGGGAACGACGTCGATGCGACCGGCAAGTCGCTCGTGGTGATCACCGGCGCCAACCGGGGCGGCAAGTCGACGTTCCTGCGCAGCGTCGGCCAGGCCCAGCTGATGCTGCAGTGCGGCATGTTCGTTGCCGCTGAGTCCTTCACCAGCGTGCTCGCGGCAGGCGTCCTCACGCACTTCCGGCGCGAGGAGGACGCCTCGATGACGAGCGGCAAGTTCGACGAGGAACTGACGCGCATGAGCCGTATCGTCGACCAGGCGCGGCCGACGAGCCTCGCGCTGTTCAACGAATCGTTCGCGTCGACGAACGAGCGGGAGGGCAGCGAGCTCGGCCGCCAGGTGGTCCACGCGATGCTCGCCGCCGGCATCCGCGTCGTGTACGTGACGCACCTGTACGACCTGGCGGACGGGCTCTTCCGGGAGGGCCGGCGCGACGCCCTGTCCCTCCGCGCCGAGCGGGGTCCCGCGGGACAGCGGACGTACCGCGTCGTCCCGGGCGAACCGCTGCCGACCAGCCACGGAGCGGACGTGTTCCGGCGGGTCTTCGGAGAGGAGCCGGCGCTCGGCTCCGGGTCACCCGCGGGTGACGGACGCGATGGTCGCCCGTGAGGGTGCCGCGCGCTGAGGAC
>JAKAAV010000308.1 GCA_021802185.1 Chloroflexota bacterium
CGAGGACGGCCCCCTCGTCATGTTCGTCCACGGCATCGGCGGCGTCGGCAAGTCGACGCTTCTCAACGCCCTGGTACATGAGGCGCGCGCGGCCGGTGCGGCGGTCGTGGCGCTTGATGGCGGGACCATCGAGCCGACGAGCCGTGGATTCCTCGACGCTGTCTCGACCGCGATGGCGCATCCGTCGGCGTGCCTGGAGGAGGTGGTTGAGGGTCTCGGCGCGCTCGGCCCGCGGGTCATCCTGGCGCTCGATGGGTACGAGGCGATGCGGCTCCTCGATCCATGGCTGCGGCAGACCTTCGTGCCCGCCCTGGTGGATCACGTGCGGGTCGTCATCGCGAGCCGCGATCGTCCGGTGCCGGGCTGGTCGATGGGCATGGGGCGGCTCTTCCGGAGCCTGCCGCTCGACAACCTCCCGCCCGCGGACGCCGAGCGGCTCCTTGCGCGGGATGGCGTCACGGGCGACGACGCGATCCGCATCAACCGGCTCGCGCGAGGTCATCCTCTCTCGCTGCGGCTCGCCGCGGCGGCGCTCACCTCGGGGCCGGGGCTCGACAGCGACGCGACGAGCGCCGCTGTGATCGTCCGCGAGCTCACCGAGCTCTACCTGGCCCGCCTCGATCCCGTGACCCGCCAGGTGCTCGACGCCGCGTCCGTCGTGCGCCGCCCGACGCTCTCGCTCCTGCGGGCCATGCTGCCGGACGTCGCGCCGCAGGAGGCGCACGACCGCCTGCAGGGCCTGCCCTTCGTCGAGCTGGGCAACGACGGCCTCGTGCTGCATGAGACGGTGCGCGAGGTCGTGGCCGGCTACCTGCGCTCGTCCGACCCGGACCGCTCCCGTCGCTACCGGATCGCGGCCTGGCGTCAGCTCCGCGACGAGGGATCACGCGCGGCGTGGGCCGAGCTGCCGCGCTACACCGCCGACCTCCTCTACATCGCGGAGAACCCGAGTCTCCGGGAAGCGTGGTTTCCCTCGACGGAACAGCGGTACGGTGTCGACGCGGCGCGCGCGTCCGACCTCCCCGCCATCCTGGAGATCGCGAGGCGCCAGTTCCCAGACGAGTCCATCGCGGTGGTCGAGGCGTGGTGGGAGATGGCTCCCTCCGCCCTGCGGGTCGCTCGGAACGGCAGGGACGAAGTCGTGGGGTTCTGCGGCGTGAGCGACCCCGAACGCCTGCCGAGGCGACTGTGCGATGCTGACCCCGTCGCCCGTCGGTGGCGCGACCACCTCCGCGAACGGCCGCTGGGCACGGGCGAGCGCGCAGTGGGCCACCACTTCGAGCGCGCGGACCCGCTGGACCCGTCGCAGGCGCTCGTGCACGCGGCGCTCGGGCTGGAGGTCTCGCGGACATGGATGGCGCTGCGGCCCCACCTGCGCCGCCACTACACGGTGGTCCGTGACCTCTCGGAGCTGGAGCACCCGGTGCTGCGAGGCGCGGAACTGCTCCCCGGTCCGCCCCTCGTGATCGATGGAACCCGGCGCTACCCCGCCCTCATCGACTTCGGGCCCGCCTCGGTCGACGGCTGGCTCACGGCGCTGATCGCCACGGAGCTGCACGTCGAGGAGGACTGCATGCTCGACGTCGGTCAGCGCCAGCTCGTGGTCGACGGGCGCCGCGTCCACCTCACGAGGCTCGAGCTCGGGGTCTTCCGGGCCCTCTTCGAGCGACCCGGCAGAGTCGTGGAGCGAGCGGACCTCCTGCGAGAGGTGTGGGGCTACCACGACGAAGGCGGCAGCAACGTTATCGAGGCGGTGGTGCGGTCGCTGCGGCGGAAGCTCGACCATCGGGCGGACATGATCGAGACGGTCCGAGGAGTTGGCTACCGGTTCGTTGCACCTCGGTGACGCCCCCGGACAGCGACGGACGTCGGGTTGTCCTTGGCAGGGCTGGCTGGCAGACCACCGCCTGGGCGATCGAGTCGCGGCGGCGCGGCAGACAGTGATTCCGGAACCGCACGCGGCAATGGGCCGATCGTGACTCGCTGCTATCCTCGCCCGCGATGGAGTTCCACGTGTCCCGCGAGGCGCGCGACCGCTACGGGCTGGACGCCGCGCTCTTCACCCTCACCGGCAACGTCATCCTGCCCGACTTCCGCGCGACGCGCGACCTGGCGCGGCGGCTGAACGCCGGGCGCGACGCGTCGCACAACCCCGAGCTCGCCGTGCAGCCCGGGCAGCTCAACGCGATGGGGCTCATCGACGAGATCCTCCACCACGTGGCCGCGCTGTACCGCGAGCAGCGCGGGGCGCGCGTCCTCGGTGACGCGCTCGCCGCGCTCGAGGCGCGGCTGGGCCGCGAGGCAGTGACCGGGACGCTCCTCGCGTTCGTGCGCCGCTACCCGCCGGCGTCCGTCGCCTCCGGCGAGGTCGACGCCGAGGCGTGGCTCGGCGACGTGACCGACGGCCTCCCGAACCGCGAGGTCGCGCTCGAGGAGATGGCGCAGCTGTGGCTCGCGAACGTCAACCCGGCGTTCGCCACGTTCCGCGAGCTCTTCGACGACCGGCCCCTGGCGGCCGAATCCGACTACCCGCACGTCATCGAGGCGCTCGGCGCGTTCTTCGCGGCGCAGCCGCCGTTCGGTCCGGAGCACCAGAGCCTGATCGCGATGCTCCGGAGCCCGGCGCTCGCCTCCCCGGATTCGCTGTCCGGGCAGCTCCGGTACATCCGCGAGCGCTGGGCCATGCTGCTCTCCGGCCGGTACGGCGGACGGCTGGCGCTGACGCTCGACGTCCTGAGCGAGGAGGACCGCGCGCTCTGGCTGCGGTTCCACGGCACGGACGAGGCGGCGGCGCTGGCGCGCGGGCAGCGCGTGGGCGTGTACGACTTCACCGGCCAGGGGGAGGAGCCGGAGCGCTTCTCGATGGACCGCGACTGGATGCCGCGCCTCGTGCTGATGGCCAAGAGCACGTACGTCTGGCTCGACCAGCTCGCGGGGCAGTACCGGCGCGAGGTTCGGCGGCTCGACCAGGTGCCCGACGAGGAGCTGGACCGGCTGGCCCGGGCGGGGTTCACCGGGCTCTGGCTCATCGGCCTGTGGGAGCGCAGCCGGGCGTCGGAGCGCATCAAGAAGCTGCGCGGCAACCCCGACGCGGTCGCCTCGGCGTATTCGCTGCTGGACTACGGGATCGCGGAGGACCTCGGCGGCGAGGCCGCCTACGGCGACCTTCGGGACCGAGCCTGGCGGCGCGGGATCCGGCTCGCGAGCGACATGGTGCCCAACCACATGGGCATCGACTCCGGCTGGGTCGTCGAGCATCCCGACTGGTTCATCTCGCTCGAGGAGCCGCCGTACCCGTCGTACTCGTTCAGCGGCCCGGACCTCTCGGACGACGAACGGGTCGGCATCCGGATCGAGGATCACTACTACGACAACTCGGACGCCGCCGTCGTGTTCCAGCGGGAGGACCGTCTGACCGGGTCGCGCCGCTACGTCTACCACGGGAACGACGGCACGAGCATGCCCTGGAACGACACGGCCCAGCTCGACTACCTGAAGCCCGAGGTCCGCGAGACCGTCATCCGGACGATCCTGTCCGTCGCGCGGCGGTTC
>JAKAAV010000309.1 GCA_021802185.1 Chloroflexota bacterium
GCCCTCGCCCGTGTCGTGGAATGACTGCGGCGGCGGGTTCCAGTGCGGGATCGTGGACGTGCCCAGGGATTACGCCGACCCGGCGGGGCCCACCGTCAGGCTCGCGCTCATCCGCCTCCCGGCGACGGACCCGGCCCACCGGATCGGATCGCTCGTCCTGAACCCGGGCGGTCCCGGCGAGAGCGGCGTGGACTTCGTCCGACAGGCCGCGGGCACGATGTTCGCGAAGTCGATCCTCGCCCGCTTCGACATCGTCGGGTTCGACCCGCGCGGCGTCGGATCAAGCACGCCGATCCGGTGCGTCGACAACCTCGACCACTTCATCCCCGAGGACGCGACTGCCGACACGCCGGCGGAGCTGGCGGACCTGGAGAGCGGCGCGAAGACGTTCGCGTCGGAGTGCGGCACCCGGAACGCGGATCTGCTTCCCTACCTCTCCACCGAGAACGTGGCTCGCGACCTCGACGAGATCCGGGCGGCGCTCGGCGACGCGAAGCTCACCTACCTGGGTTTCTCGTACGGAACGCTCATCGGCGAGGATTACGCCGCCCTGTTCCCGGCGCGGATCCGGGCAATGACCCTCGACGGCGTCGTCGATCCGGCACTCGGCGAGGCGGCGTTCCGGAGGGACCAGGCCGTCGCGTTCGAGGCGTCGCTCGACGCGTTCCTGTCGGACTGCTCGAGCCGGCCGTCCTGCCCGTTCTACTCGCGAGGGCTCGCGGCGTCGGCCTTCGACTCGCTCATGCGGCGAATCGACCAGCACCCCATCCCGTCGACGCGGCTGGGCCGCGAACCCGTCGGCCCCACGCAGGCGTGGGACGCGGTGACCGAGTCGCTGTACGCGCAGGCCGCGTGGCCCGTCCTTGCGGAGGCGCTCGCGGAGGCCCGGAACGGCGATGCAAGCCTCCTGCTGCTGCTCGGCGACCCGCTCCGCGGCCGGAACCCCGATGGGTCGTACTCGAACCTCATCGACGCGTACGACGCGGTCACGTGCCTCGACTGGCCGGCCCCGCGCGACCCGGCCGCGTACACCGCCATGGCGTCGGCGTTCACGCGCGTCGCGCCGCGGGTCGGACGGCTGTTCGCGTTCAACGACCTGCCCTGCGCCTACTGGCCCGTCCCGCCTGCGCGAACGCCCGGCCCGGTCAGCGCGCCCGGCGCGCCACCGATCGTGCTCGTGGGATCGACGGGGGACCCGGCCACCCCGTACGCGTGGGCGCAGTCGGTCTCACGGCAACTGCCGTCGTCGGTGCTCGTGACCCGCGTCGGCCAGGGCCACACTGGGTACCTCGTCAGCACGTGCGTCGCGAAGGCGGTCGACGCGTACCTGCTCTCGCTCGCCACACCGGCGCCCGGGCTGCGCTGCCACTGAAGCCGTCGCGCGAGGCATCGAGCGCGAGGTGCTGCCCGCCTGCCGGGCGTTGGGCCTCGGCGTCATCCCGTACTTCCCGCTCGAGTCGGGCTTCCTCACCGGCAAGTATCGGCGGGGCGCCACGCCGGAAGGCGCGCGGCTCGGCCAGAGCCCGCGGGCGGGCCGCGTGCTGACGGCCGAGAACTTCGACCGGCTCGAGGGGTTCGAGGCGTTCGCGGCCGAACGGCACCACACGCTCGTCGGGCTCGCGTTCGCGTGGCTTCTCGCGCATCCGGAGGTCTCGACCGTCATCGCCAGCGCGAGCAGCGCGGAGCAGGTTCGGCAGAACGTCCTCGCCGCGACGTGGAGACTGGAACCCGGCGACGTCGAGACCGTCGACGCGATCTGATCCACCATGTGGGCGCGCGGCACCGACATGACCCGCCGCGCCTCGCCCAGGCTTCATCCGAGCACCGGAGGCGTCCCGCTCATGTGCTTCCACCCCACCGACCGTCCCCCGATCCCGCCGATGGCCGGCGGCGCACACGATCACCGGACGTTCGAGCTCGCCTCGACGGACGGCACGCCGGTCCGGGCGTTCGAGGCGCACGCGGCCCCCGAACCGTCGCGCGCCGCGGTCCTGATCCTGCCCGATGCGCGCGGGCTCCACGCGTACTACGAGGAGCTGGCGCTGCGGTTCGCCGAGTCCGGCATCGATGCGCTCGCGATCGACTACTTCGCCCGGACCGCCGGCACCGGTGAGCGACCCGACGAGTTCCCGTACCGGGAGCATCTCGAGCAGACGCGCTGGCAGCACCTGTCGGCGGACATCTCAGCCGGCGCGGCTGCGCTGGACCGCTCGGCCCCGGGCCGCTCGCTGTTCGCGATCGGGTTCTGCTATGGCGGCCGGCTCGCGTTCCTCACCGCGACGTGGCGCGAGCCGTCGTTCGCCGGCTCGATCGGCTTCTACGGCGTCCCGGTCGGCGCGCACCGCTTCGGCGACAGCCCCGCGCCCGTCGACGTCGTCTCGGACATGAGCGGCGCGATCCTCGGGCTCTTCGGCGGGGCCGACCAGAGCATCCCGGAATCGTCGGTCGAGCAGTTCGACCGCGCGCTCGCGGACGGCGGCGTGCCGCACGAGCTGCATACCTACCCGGGGGCGCCGCACAGCTTCTTCGATCGGAAGGCGGCGGAGTTCGAGCAGGAGTCGGCCGACGCGTGGCGCCGGGTGCAGGCGTTCATTCGACGGCGAACGGAGATGGGCGTCTCCTGACGATCCTGCGTTCCGGCGCAGGCTGACGGCGGGGCGCCGTCCCGGCTGCGGGGGCGACGTCCCGGCTGCTGGGGCGACGTCCCGGCGGCGGGGGCGACGTCGCCGCCGGCGAGGCGGGGCTCAGCCGCCGATCGCGAACATCTCGACGCGCCGCAGCCCGCGCGTCTCCGCCGACCGGAGCTCCGAGTAGCGGTCCCCCCGCTCGCGCCACCGTCCCGCGATCGCCGCCTCGAGCTCGTCGTCGCTCGCCCCCCCGCGAACGAGCGCACGGAGGTCGACTCCGGAGGCCGCGAAGAGGCATGTGAACAGCTCGCCCTTCGCCGAGAGCCGGGCCCGCGTGCACGCCCCGCAGAACGGCTGACTCACCGACGCGATGACCCCGACCTCGCCGGCGCCGTCGAGGTACCGCCAGCGCGTCGCGACCTCGCCCGGGTAGGCGGCGGGGACCGGGGCGAGCGGAAACTCGCGCGCGATCGTCTGCACGAGCTCCGCGGCGGGGACCACGTCCTCGAGCCGCCAGCCGTTCGTCTGCCCGACGTCCATGAACTCGATGAGACGCAGCGTCAGGCCGTGCTCGCGCGCGTACACGGCCATGGGCAGCACGCTGGTCTCGTTGACGCCGCGCTTCACCACCATGTTGACCTTCACCGGAGCGAGGCCCTGCTCCTGCGCCGCCGCGATACCGTCGAGCACCCGTGAGACCGGGAAGTTGACGCCGTTCATCGCGCCGAACACGGCGTCGTCGAGCGAGTCCAAGCTGACGGTCACGCGCCGCAGGCCCGCATCACGGAGTGCCGGGGCCATGGCGCGGATGAGCGCGCCGTTCGTGGTGAGCGCGATGTCGTCGACGCCGTCGATCGCCGACAGCTCGGCGACGAGGTCCGGCAGATCGCGACGGACGAGCGGCTCGCCACC
>JAKAAV010000310.1 GCA_021802185.1 Chloroflexota bacterium
GACCTGAGGCGTTCCCGTCCAGCACCGCCGTCGGCGGGCGAGTGCCGATCGGTTCAGGATCCGTCGCGTGAGGCCTCCGAGGGCGATTCAGGCTGCTGCGGACGCGGCTCGCATCCGGCTATGGCGCGAGCGTGACGCCGCCCTTGACCGCGGCCTCGGCCGAGCCGCCGGTCACGCCGAGCATCCAGGTGACCGTCGCGGATCCGGCCGGCTCTCCGGCGGGCACCTGGAGCACCATCTCGAAGTCGACCGAACTTCCGGCGCCAATCTCCCCGACCGCCGCGCAGTTGAGCAAGTGGTCCTCCTTGGCGGGCAGGCCGCCCGCCGGGGGAGCGAGGGCCTCCACGTAGCTCGGGCACGGATCAAGCGTGACGGCCTGCGGCCCGGGGTTCGTGAGGCGCACGACGTAGCGGAGGGCCTGACCGGCGATCCCCGTGGACGGCAACGAGAGGCTCGCACGGAGGCTCGCCAGTGGGTCGGGGGACGGAGAAGCCGAGGCCGGCGGCAGGAGCTGGAACGGTTCGATCGAGATGGTCGATCGTCCGCTGGGGAAGTCGCATCGCGGCACCTCGCTCAGCGCATACGGCGTCTGGCCCGGCTGGCGGGGGCCGGTGACGGCTGCCTCCAGCGTGCCCGCACTCAGGACGATCCGGAAGCTCACGTCACCGATGGACCGGGTCCCGCACCAGTTGAACCACTGGAAGAGGGCCGACGCGCTCGCGCCCGGGGTGAGGAGCAGGCGAGCCGCCGAGGGCACCGGGGAGGCTGTGGGCTGCCCCGATGCCGCCGGCTCTGGGGGATACGGGCTCGGCTCGACCGGGAGCGGCCCGGCTTCCGAGCCGATGACCCGGAGGACGGGCACCAGCGACAGCGCGCACGACCGTCCGCCGTGGTTCGTGACGATCACCGAGCCCAACATCGACCCGGTCGCGCCCTGGTAGTGGGCCTGGGCCACCAGGTCGCCTGGCGCGCAGTCGGGCGTGCCAAGCGAGACGGACGCCACGGGCGTCTGGGACGGGGTGACGAGCGGCGCGGGCGAGGCGTCGATCCACGGGATCGGAGTGACCGAAGGGAGTGAGGGCGGCGGAGCAGCGAGCGACAACACGAGCCGCTGGAACGCCGCCTCGTTCGCGGCGAGGTCGGGGCCGCGCAGGCAGGCGCCCACGCCGAAGCCCGGGAACGAGACGTACTCCTGGCGATCCCCATCGAGCTCCTGGCAGACGCCGCCGGCGCCCTGAACGATGGGGACCGGCGTGGGGTTGGGCAGGTTGAGCGTGGCGCCTCCCCCGAACGTCACGAGGATGCTGTTCGCCGGCAGCTGGGCGAGCGGCTTCTGGCAAGCCGTCCCCTGCCGGAACGCGGTCGGGCACGGGTCCTCGATCTCCGCGTTGCTCAGGAAGAGGCGCGGTCCGACCGGTGCCGTCCAGATGCGCGGCCAGACGACATGCCAGCCCGGCGGCACCGCGAACAGACGATCGCCGAAGCGCAGCGTGGTCTCGCTGGGCGTCGCGCTGGCCGCAGGTGTCCCTGTCGCTCCCGGCACCACGGCGTTGTTCCGAGGGAGGGTCGAGGCGAGCAGCGCGGCCACCGCCGCGACGACGATGAGGGCGAGGGAGGCTCCGGCGAGGCGAAGCCCGCCACCGAGCCACCGCTGGCGAAGTGCGTGGGGCGGATGCTCCGCGGGAATGCTTGCGACCCGGGCGTGGAGCGACGTGGGAGCCGGACGGTCTGCGCCGGCAATCCGGCGAGCCGTCTCCCGCACGCGCTGCTCGAACTGCTCGTCGTTCATGGGACGACCTCCCGCGCGTCCGCCTCGAGCGCGGCGCGCAGTGCGCGCAGGGCGTAGTGGAGCCGGCTCTTGACCGTGCCCGGACGCTCGCCCGTGCGCACGACGATCTCCTCGAGCGAGCGGTCCTCGACGAAGCGCAGGCCGATCACGATGCGCTGGTCCGCCGAGAGCGAGCGCATCGCCTGCTCGATCGCGTCGGCGCGGACGAACGCCTCGGCGTGGTCGGGCGCGGCGCCCGGATCCGGGTCGGCCAGGGTGACGGGGCGGGTACGGCGGCCGGCGATGCGATCCCGGCAGACGTTCACGACGATGCGCGTGAACCACGCCTCGAAGCGGGCCGGATCGCGGACCTCGCCGAGGTGTTGCCAGGCGCGCAGTGCCGCGTCATGCACGGCGTCCTCGGCCTCGGCCCGGTCGCCGACGAGGATGAAGGTGGCCAGGTGATAGGCCGCGTCGAGCTGCGTCTCCGCCAGGCGCGCGAACGCTGCCTCACGCTCCCCCGGGGCTGCCGTGCGATCCAGGGTCGCCATGTGGCTCGTCTCCCGCGCAGTGATGACGTCCATCGTGACCGACATGACTGCCGAGCGCGACGGAAGGTTCAATCTTCGTCAGACGTCATCGTGGGAGGCGAGTGACCGCCCGTCCAGCCGTGCCTCGCGCGACTGGGGTGGCGGTCCGCGTGAAGTCACCATCAGCGTCCACCTCCTGCCGGACTGGCAACACTGGCTGCCGCACAGGGAGCGGGGGGCGTTGACGCGCGGACCGTGCTCTGGCCGCCTCGACCGCGCCGAGCCACTGGCGAGACCGACCCGTGGACCGGGAGAGACCGGAGGGTCGGGGTATGCGCCGGCGGAGCGGGCCGGTGGCGGTCCCGCGCAGATGCGCCGCTCGCACCGTATGGGCGGTCGCTACAGTGGCGACATGGCGGGTGCGACGATCAAGATCTACTTGGCCGACGGGACGCCGCTGGGGCTGCGCGTCATCGAGAGGTCCAACTGGACGGGGCGAGGCTTTGACTTCGCCCGCCCCGACTGGCCGAAGGTCCGCGTGCGCGACGACTTCGGGCGGCCCGGCGTGTACGTGCTGCGGGGCCTCGGCGAGGACGGCCAGGCGCGGGTCTACGTCGGCGAGGCCGACGAACTCCGCACACGCATCAACCAGCACTTCGGGGGTCCTGGCGCCAAGGAGTTCTGGGATCGGGCGGTCGTCTTCGCGAGCAAGGACGAGAACCTGAACAAGGCGCACGTCCGCTTCCTCGAGGCGCGCCTCATCGCACTCGCGCAGGCCGCGAAGCGGGCGCACCTGGAGAACGGAAACGCTCCTGCACTGCCAGCCCTCTCCGAGTACGACCGCGCCGAAGCCGAGACGTTCCTCGACGAGATGCTCGTCATCTATCCGCTCCTGGGGATCGATGCGTTCACCCCGCCGCCTACGCCGGCCGAGACCGTCCCGCTGCTTCACCTCGGCGGTCGCGGGATCAGCGCGCGGGGCCGGGACACCGCGGAGGGCTTCGTCGTCTACGCCGAGTCGTCGGCCGCGGCCATGGAGGTCCCCTCGCTCGGCGACTACGTCCGCAAGCTGCGGACGTCGCTGCGTACCAGCGGCATGCTCGTCGACGATGGGCCGTGTCTGCGACTGACGCAGGACTACACGTTCACATCACCGTCGATGGCGGCCGCAGCGATGCTCGCGCGGTCGCGAACGGTCGCGCGGACTGGAAGGACGAGCACGGCC
>JAKAAV010000311.1 GCA_021802185.1 Chloroflexota bacterium
GTGGCCCGGCCGCGAGCAGCCCGCCGAAGACGAGGCCGAACGTCGCCGCGACGACGAGGCCGCCGGCGAACGCCGCGGGCGTCCGTCGCAGCAGGATGCCGACCCCGATGCCCACGATGACGAGCGTCCAGAGCCGCCACGCTTCGCCGGCCGTGGACTCTGCGATGAGCCCCTGGCGGACCAGCAACGGGACGCCGCCGAGCGCGATGAAGAAGATGCCCCAGTTGAGAAAGCGGCGGTCGATCGCCACCTGTCGTGTTCCTCCCTCTCGTCCCGCCGGTGGTCCTCCCGTGGCCGTGTCACGAACGCGGGACGGCGACGCGATGCGTGCGGCGTTCGTGACGAGGGTAGGCCGCGGCGCAATCGCCCGCACAGGCCGTTCGGCTCTGCGGTCCCGCACATCCGCCTCTGCGGCGAAGGGTCCCGGGCCCGGCCGGCCGCGGACGCGTCGATGCTCGCGCACCCGACGTTCCTCTGCTTCGGGTTCCGGGTCGACGACTCGATCGCGAACTACATCCGCTGCCCGATGTTCCGATGCCCGGATGTCGTCGGGGCGTGACGCGGCGGGCCGGCCGCGTCACCCCAGCCGCGCCCGCTGACGACCACCCTTACGTCCGGCTGGCACACTCGGCGCATGTCAGCGCGAGACCTGCTGCGCTCGAACGCGGCCACGCTCGTGATCGGGCTCATCGCCCTCGCCGTGGGCACCCTCGCGGGGTGGTCGGATGCGTTCGCCCGGGTCGTGCTCGCGCCACCTCCGATCCTGCGGCTGCTCCTCTCGGGCGCGGCCTTCCTGCTCGGCATCGCGTGGCTGCTGCAGGCCCTCGACCGGCTCTCGGGCGCGCCCGAGCCGCCCCTGCTCGTGCGCGGGGTCCGGTACGTGTTCCTCGCCGTTGCCGCGTTCGCGGCGACGATCGGGTGGCTCGTCGGCCAGGCCGTGCCCGTCGTGATCGCGCTCGTCGTCGCCGGCATCGACGTGCTCGAGACGACGTTCCTGCTGATCGTCCTGGCGACGCGGGGACCCGATCAGCGCGCCTGATCCGGGAGCGCGGACGGCAGGCCGTCAGCAGGCCGGATCGCATCTGCCGTCTCTGGCCGCCGATCGATGCTTGTCGTCCGCCCGGCTGCGGGGGATAGTCAGGGCATGCGCGCGCTCGTCGTCGAACGGCCCGTCCCGGTGGCCGACCATCCCCTTCACCTCGCGGACCTCGCCACGCCGGAGCCCGGACCCGGCGAGATCCGGCTCAGAGTCACGGCGTGCGCCGTGTGCCGGACCGACCTGCAGATCGCCGAGGGGGACGTGCCGGCTCGGCGGCTGCCGATCGTGCCGGGCCACCAGGTGACCGGTGTCGTCGAGGCGCTCGGGGAGGGCGTCGACGCCTGGCGTGTCGGCGACCGCGCGGGCGTGGCGTGGCTCGGTGGTGCGTGCGGGCACTGCGAGTTCTGCCGGACGGGCCGCGAGAACCTGTGCCCGGACGCCATGTTCACGGGCTGGGACCGCGACGGCGGCTACGAGCAGGCGATGACGGCGCGCGCCGACTTCGCGCTGCACCTGCCGGAGTCGTTCTCGGACCTCGAGGCCGCACCGCTCCTGTGCGGCGGGATCATCGGGTACCGGTCGCTCAGGATCTCCGGCATCCAGCCCGGCGGCCGCCTGGGCCTGTACGGGTTCGGCGCATCGGCGTCGCTCGCGATCCAGGTGGCCGTGCACTGGGGATGCGAGGTGTACGTGGTCACGCGCTCGGAGCACGAACGGCGCCGAGCCCTCGAACTGGGGGCCGTGTGGGCCGGCGGATACGACTCCGCGCCGCCGGTTCCGCTGCAGGCCGCCGTCACGTTCGCGCCCGCCGGGGACGTCGTCGTGGCCGCGCTTCGCGCGCTCGACCGCGGCGGGACAGTCGCGATCAACGCGATCCACCTCGACCGGATCCCCGAGTTCCCCTACGACCTGCTGTGGTGGGAGCGCTCGATCCGCAGCGTCGCGAACTTCACGCGCCAGGACGCGCGCGAGTTCCTCGCACTCGCGGCTGAGATCCCGATCCGGACCGCCGTCGAGCCGCTGTCTCTCGAGCAGGGCAACACGGCGCTGGAGCGGCTGCAAGCGGGGCGGGTCGAGGGCGCGTTCGTGCTGCTGCCGCCCGGATCCGCGGCCGGCTGACGGATCGGGACCGCAACCAGGCGACTGCAACAGGGAGACGCGCGTGATTCCGGTGAGACGAAGCGTCCGCGTCACGCGGGGGCCCCGACGCTCGTGCATATCTTCGCGTCACGACGACGTCTGACGGCGCCCGGCCCGCACGTCCACGGAGGGCCGGGGCAACACGCACCATGGGAAGGAGCGGGCGCATGGCGCTCTCCACGAGGCCGCTCGGCAACAGCGGCATGGACATCACGACGGTCGGTTTCGGAGCCTGGGCCATCGGCGGAGGCGGATGGGCCTACGGCTGGGGGCCGCAGGACGACGACGCGTCGGTCGCGGCAATCCACCACGCGATCGACCGGGGCGTGAACTGGATCGACACCGCGGCGATCTACGGGTTGGGCCACTCCGAGGAGGTCGTGGGGCGGGCGCTTCGCGGGATCTCCGGGGCCGACCGCCCGCTGGTGTTCACGAAGTGCGGGATGATCCCGGACCCGTCGCGCCCGTTCGAGGAGCCGCAGCGGTCCCTGCAGCCCCAGTCGATACGGCGGGAGCTGGAAGCGTCGCTCCGGCGCCTCGGGGTCGACCGCATCGACCTGTACCAGTTCCACTGGCCCGACCGGACCGGGACCCCGGTCGAGGACTCGTGGGGCGAGATGGCGCGGTTCGTGGAGGAGGGCAAGGTCCGGGCGATCGGAGTCGCGAACTTCGACATCGATCTGCTCGATCGGTGCGAGAAGGTCCGGCACGTCGATTCGCTCCAGCCGCCGTTCTCCGCGATCCGGCGCGGCTCGGGCGCCGACGTCATCCCATGGGCCGCCGCGCACGACACGGGCGTCATCGTCTACAGCCCGATGCAGTCGGGGATCCTCACCGACACGTTTTCGGCCGAGCGCGTGTCGCGCATGGACGAGAAGGACTGGCGGCGGCGAAACCCGAACTTCAGCGAGCCGGCGCTTTCGGCGAACGTCGCGCTGCGCGACGCGTTGAAGCCGATCGCCGAGCGCCACCACACGACCGTCGCGGCCGTCGCCGTCGCGTGGACGCTCGCCTGGCCGGGTGTCACCGGCGCCATCGTCGGCGCGCGGTCGGCCGGGCAGGTCGACGGGTGGATCCCTGCGGCGACGTTCGATCTCACCGGCGAGGACGTCGACGAGATCGCGCAGGCGATCGAGCGGACCGGAGCAGGGTCGGGTCCGCGGCAGCCCGCGGCGGAGGCGCGGCGATGACGCACCTCGCGGTCCTGGGCACCGGCAAGATGGGGAGCGCGATCGCGCGGCGGCTGGCCGGGATCGACCCCGGGATCGCGCTCTGGAACCGCACCCGCTCCCGCGCCGATGCCCTCGGGATCGGCCACGTGGCCGACACGCCCG
>JAKAAV010000312.1 GCA_021802185.1 Chloroflexota bacterium
CGGCCGGTGTGGGGAGGTTCTGGGCGGTGATAGGCTCGGCGCCCGGAGGTGGACCGCACACCCGAGTGGCACTCGAAGAACGCCTGATCGAAACAGCCGGCGCCGTCGCGCGCGACCATCTGCGCCGCTGCACGTTCCGGCGGGTGTCGCTCGTGCGCCGCCGACCCGCGGAGCTGTACGCGGTCGACTGCCTGTACCCCGATCGGGCGGCGGCGATCCCGCTCGGCGACCTCGTCGCGTCGCGCCCGATCTGCGACGCGTGCGTCGCCGCCCACGTCTTCCGGCCCGACGAGGACTGAGCGCGCCGCGGTTCACGCACCGGTCACCGGCACGCCCAGGGCGGCGATCAGCAGCTCGTCCGGCGCGCCGGTTCGCGGGGCGTCCGAGGCGCGGATCGGCCGCTCGTCCTGGGCGGTGTTCGCGTCCCGTCGGAGGCGCGAATCAGCCGCTCATCCGAGGCGCCGATCGGCGCAGGCCGGCTGCCGCTAGAATCGCGAGGTCGACGAGCCGGCCGGACGGTCGCGGGGCCCGGGCAACCGGGCCTCGAGGAAAGTCCGAGCTCCCTGACGCAGGGTAGCGGGTAACACCCGTCCGCCGCGAGGCGAGGACCAGCGCCACAGAGACGAGTCGGCCTCCCCCGGGAGGCCGGGTGAAACGGGGCAAGCTCTACCCGGAGCAAGGCCGAATAGGAGGGCGATGCCGGGCTCAGCCCGGCGCAGGTGCGTCACCGAGCCCTCGGGTAGGCCGCACGAGCCGGCGGGCAACCGCCGCGCCCAGATGGATGACCGTCGCCCGGCTCCGGTCGGGCACAGAACTCGGCTTACAGGCCGGCTCGTCGACGCCCCTCCGTTCGCCGTTGAGTGACCGCTCGCCCGGCGCTGCTTGCTGCCACTGCGCGCCATTCCGCCGCCCGGTGCCTGCGGCCGCTCCGCGAGCTCCTGCCGCTGCGCGACCTCCGCCCAGGTAGCTCCTGCCGCTCCGCGACCTACTGCGCGCCGTACCGCCGCTCGGCCGCGGCTGCCGCTTCCGGATCGTCGAGCGCGAGGTTCGCGAGCGCGTCGGCGGCGCGATTGCGGGCGCGCGGCTCGTGCGATGCGCTCCACCGCCGGAACCCGCCGAGCAGCCGCTGCGCCTCGTCGAAGAGGCCCTTCAGCTTCGCGTCCCGCACTCGCCAGCGACCTGTCAGCTGCTCGACGATCAGGTTCGAGTCGAGCACGAGGTCGACCTCCTCGGCCCCGAGGCGGTGCGCCAGGCGGAGCGCGAGGACGACACCCGCGTACTCCGCCACGTTGTTCGTCCGGATTCCCAGTGGCCGCGCGATCACCGCGAGCGGTGGTGCGTCGGGCTCGCGGGCGTCGGGCCGGGACGCGTCGATCAGGACCGCGCCACAGGACGCCGGGCCCGGGTTTCCGCGGGCCGCCCCGTCGGTCCGGATCACGAGCGCACGCGGCGCGTTGGCCCCAGCACGCGGCGCGTTGGCCCCAGCACGCGGCGCGTTGGCCCCAGCACGCGGCGCGTTGGCCCCAGCACGCGGCGCGTTGGCTCCAGCACGCTGCGCCGCCGGATCCCCTCGCCCGCTGTCGCGCATCACGTCGGCGGGCTCGCCGGCGGCTGAATCCCGAGACCCATCGCCTCGCATGCCGTGGCCGTGCCAGCGTCCCCGGACGCCCTCCCCCGCCACTCGGCCGCTACGCCGTCTTCTCGACGATGGCCGACGAGACCTCCAGGATCGCCTTCGTGATGTTGATCCCGCGCGGGCACGCGTCGACGCAATTGAAGATCGTCCGGCAGCGCCAGACGCCGTCCCTGTCCGCCAGGATCTGCAGCCGCTCCTCGCCGCCCTCGTCCCGCGAGTCGAAGATGAAGCGATGGGCGTTCACGATGGCGGCCGGCCCGACGTAGCCCGGTCGCGCCCAGAACGACGGGCACGACGAGGTGCACGCGGCGCACAGGATGCACTTCGTGGTGTCGTCGAACACGGCGCGCTGCGCGGGTGACTGCCGGCGCTCCTTGGCCGGCGGCGGCTCGTCGTTCACCAGGAAGGGGCGCACCGACCGGTACTTCGCGAAGAACCCGTCCATGTCGACGACGAGGTCCTTCACGACCGGCAGGCCGGGCAGCGGCGCCACGGAGATGCGCCGGCCGAGCTGGTCGACCCGGATCTTGCACGCGAGTCGGTTGCGGCCGTTGATCAGCATCGCGTCGGAGCCGCAGATGCCGTGCCCGCACGACCGCCGGAACGTCAACGAGCTGTCCTGCTCCCACTTCGCCTGGTGGAGCAGGTCGAGCACGCGCGCCATCGGATCGACTTCGAGGCCGTACTCCACCCACCGGGACGCCGTGTCCCGGTCGGGGTCGAAGCGCTGGATTCGGAGAGTGACGTGCATCGCTCGCCCCGTTCTCAGTAGGTCCGCGGCTTCGGGGTGAAGCGCGTGATGGTGACCGGCTTGTACCGAAGCTCCGGTGCCCCGTCGACGCGGCACGCGAGCGAGTGCTTGAGCCAGTTCGCATCGTCGCGCTCCGGGAAGTCCTCCCGGTAGTGGCCGCCGCGGCTCTCCTGGCGTGCCAGCGCCGCCGCCACCGTCACCTGGGCGACGTCGAGCTGGTAGCCGACCTCGCGTGCCTCGAGCAGGTCCTGGTTGAAGTGCGCGCCCCCGTCGCGCACCCGCACCCAGCGGTAGCGCTCGCGCAGGCCGTCGACGACCCCCTGCGCGTGCCGCAGCGTGTCGGCGGTCCGGAAGACGCTCACGTCGTCCATCATGACGTCGGCGAGCTCGCGGCGGATCTTCGCGGGCGACTCGCCCTCGCGCCGGGATCGGAGCGCCTCCAGCTCCGTCGCGACGGGACCGACGGGATCGCTCGGCAGGTCGGGCAGGTCCGACGCCCGCGCGAAGCGGGCCATGTCGAGCCCTGCGCGCCGGCCGAACACGAGGATGTCCAGCAGCGAGTTCGTCCCGAGCCGGTTCGCGCCATGGACGCTCACGCACGCGCATTCGCCGGCCGCGTACAGCCCCGGCAGCACCGTGTTGGCCTCGTCCACCACGACGCGCGAGTTCACGTCGGTCGGGATGCCGCCCATGGCGTAGTGCGCGGTCGGCTGGATGCCGACCGGCTGGGTGTATGGCTCGACGCCCTGGTAGATGCGCGCGAAGTCCGTGATGTCGGGCAGCTTCTCGTCGATGACGGCGCGGCCGAGGTGGTGCACGTCGAGGTAGACGTAATCCTTGCCGTCGACACCGCGCCCGGCGCGAATCTCCTCGTAGATGGCCCGGCTCACCACGTCGCGCGGGGCCAGGTCCATGAGGGTGGGGGCGTACCGCTCCATGAAGCGCTCGCCCTTCCCGTTGAGCAGGATCCCGCCCTCGCCGCGCGCCGCCTCCGACAGCAGCACGCCCAGCCCCGCCAGGCCCGTCGGGTGGAACTGGTAGAACTCCATGTCCTCGAGCGGCACCCCGCGCCGGTACGCCAGCGCCACCCCGTCACCGGTCAGCGTGTGCGCGTTCGACGTGA
>JAKAAV010000002.1 GCA_021802185.1 Chloroflexota bacterium
CAGCCCGCGGGCGAGCACCCACCGCCACTCCCCGGTGACGTCGCATTCCTTGCCGGGGAGGACCGCGCGGATGCGGGCGACACGGCCGAGGCCGCGCGGCTCTACCTCGAGGCCGCCGCGACCTACCTGGCGATGGGCGCCGTGGACACCGCCGTCGACACGTGCCTGCGCGCGCTCGCTCGCGCGCCGGCCGACCTCGACGTCCACCTCGCGCTTGCGCGCGTCCAGGCCTCGACCGGCCACGAGGGCCGCGCACGCGAGGCCGCGGATCTCCTGTCGCGACTCCTCACCCTGAGGGGAGATACGCCGGGCCTCGAACGCGTCTCCGCGTTCCTGTCGACGCTCGACGGGTCTCACAACCGTATCTGAAAGCAACCCGCGGGCGCCCGGCGTGAGGTCGGAGCCCGGGAAGCCGCTGGTACACTAGCCGTTCCATGCAGTTCGTCGACCTGCTCTCGGGCATCCAGCCGAAGCCGACGACGTTCATCGACATCGGACTCACGGCGCTCCTGATCTATGGCCTGTTCAGCCTGATCCGGGACACGCGCGCGGTCCGTCTCGTCATCGGCGTCGTGCTGCTGTACGGGCTGTACGTCGTCGCGCAGCTGTTCGGCCTGCAGCTGCTCTCCCAGCTCCTCCAGGCCGGCGCGTACGTCGGCCTGTTCGCGCTCGTCGTCGTGTTCCAGCCGGAGCTGCGGCGGGCGCTCGAGCGGCTCGGCCACGTCGGATCGCTCGGCTGGATGCTGGCGCCCGGGCAGCAGGGCAGCGCGATCGACCACGTCGCGGCCGAGGTCGCGCGGGCGGCAGCGGGCTTCGCCAGCGACCGCCACGGCGCGCTGATCGTGCTCGAGCGCGAGACCGGACTCGAGGACCTGGGCGAGACGGGCGTGATGATGCACGCCGACGTGTCGGCAGAGCTGCTGCGCACGATCTTCATGCCGCGATCCCCGCTGCACGACGGCGCCGCGATCATTCGCGGCGATCGGGTGCTCGCGGCAGGTGCCGTGCTTCCCCTCGCCGAGACCGGCCCCGGTGACGAGAGGTTCGGGACGCGCCACCGGGCGGCGTTCGGCGTGACCGAGGAGACGGACGCGCTGGTCGTCGTCGTGAGCGAGGAGACCGGGTCGATCGGGCTCGTCGAACGCGGCCGGATCGTCCGCGACCTCGACGAGGAGCAGCTCCGCGTCGCGCTCGTGACGCTGCTCCGCCTCGACGCGTCGCTCCGCTCCTCGAGCGGCGAACGGCACGCCAGCCTCCCGACACCGCGCCAGGGGAGGCGCCTGCCGCGACCGGGACTGCCGCGGCGCACGAGGCGCGGGGGAACGCCCGGGGCCGCTGCCGGCGCAGTCTCGGCGGGTCGGGCTGATCACACGTGACGGCCCGGCGTCTGCTGCGCGTCCTCGTCCGGAACTGGCCGCTGCGACTCGGGTCGATCGCGCTGGCGATCCTGCTGTACTTCGGCCTCGTGATCTCGCAGAACGCCCGGACGTGGACCGGTCCGGTCCAGATCGATGCCGCGAACCAGCCGCCCGGCACGTTCCTGCTCGCGAGCCTGGGAAACGTCACGAGCGTCCAGTACATCGCGCCGCTCGACGTGGCGGCGCAGGTGACGAGCGCGTCGTTCGTGGCGACGGCCGACCTCGGCGCCGCCGGGGGCCAGCCGGCGGGGACCCCGGTCACGGTCCCCGTCCGTGTCGTCGCGCGAGACCAGCGCATCCAGGTCGTGAGCTGGGAGCCCGCGACCGTCGTCGCGCGGCTCGACCCGGTGATCAGCCAGCAGGTCCCCGTGCAGGTCGACCGCGGAGCCGTGCCTTCGGGTCTCACCGCGGGCCAGCCGATCGTCAACCCGGCGACCGTCACGGTCACCGGCGCGAGCTCGCTCGTGTCGCAGGTGTCATCGGTGGTCGCGCGTGTCGCCATCGACGCGAGCGGCGCGAACGTGGACACGAACGTCGATCTCGTCGCGGTCGACGCGCGCGGCCAGATCGTCTCGCCGGTCACGATCGAGCCCGCGACGGCGCATGTCACGATCTCGGTCGGCGAGCGGCAGGTGAACCGGACGCTCCCCATCGTTCCCGACGTCAACGGGAACCTGGCGACGGGGTACGCGATCCGTGACGTGACGGTGACTCCGCTCACCACGACGGTCAGCGGCTCAGGCTCGGGCATCGCGGCGCTGACCGGCGTCCCGACGGCGCCCATCGATGTCGCCGGCCGGAGCACGGACCTCACCACGACCGTCTCGCTGCAGCCCCCGAAGGGCATCACGGTCGTCGGGCCTGCGAAGGTCCAGGTCCGCGTCCGCGTGACGGTCGAGACCGGGTCACGAAGCTTCGGCGCGGGGGTCACACTTTCGGGCGCTCGCTCGGATCGCGTCTACCATCTCTCGGTGCCCGACGTGCTCGTGACGCTCGGGGGCTCGAGCGCGGCGCTCGATGCGGTCGATCCCGCGACGCTGGCCGCGTCGGTTGACGTGTCCGGGCTGAGCGACGGCACGTTCACGCTGCCCGCCCGCATCCTGACGCCCGCGGGCACGACGCTGGTCGCGATCAGCCCCTCGTCGGTCCAGGTCACGGTCACGTCGCCTGCGCCGAGCCCATCGCCCACTCCGTCACCCTCACCGGGGTTGTGATCCATGGCACGACTGTTCGGCACCGACGGGATCCGGGGGGTCGCCAACGTCGACCTCAAGCCCACGCTCGCGTACGCGCTCGGGCGCGCGACCGCCCACCTGCTGGCGGCCGGGCGCGGACCGATCGTGCTCGGGCAGGACACCCGGCGGTCGGGCGACATGCTCGCCGCGGCGATCGTCGCGGGCGCGACCTCGATGGGCGTGGACGTCCACCGTGCCGGCGTGCTCCCCACCCCCGGGCTCGCCCACCTCGCGGGAACCGGCGCGTTCGCTGCCGGCATCGTCGTCTCCGCGTCGCACAACCCCGCCGACGACAACGGGCTGAAGGTCCTGGATCGGCGCGGGATCAAGCTCGACGACGCCGTCGAGGACGAGCTCGACACGCTGATCTGGAGCGCTGACGAGCTCGCGAGCCCGACGAACGCCGGGATCGGGCGCGACATCGACGCACGGCACCTGGTCGAGGAGTACGTGGCACACCGGGTCGACCTCGCCCGGCGGAGCAGGAACCACCTCCGGGTCGTGGTCGACTGCGCGAACGGGTCGGGCTACGGCGTCGCGGCGCGCATCATCGGGGAGAGCGGCGCCCGCGTCACCACCATCCACGACCGGCCGGACGGCGTGAACATCAACCGCGAGTGCGGCGCGACGCACCCCGAGTCGCTCGCCGCGGCCGTCGCGGAGGCCGGAGCGGACGTCGGGTTCGCGCTCGACGGTGATGCCGACCGATGCGTCGCGGTCGACGAGCGCGGCCGGGTCGTCGATGGCGATCGGCTGATCGGGCTCATCGCGCTCGACCGCCTCGAGCGCTCGGCGCTCGCGGGGTGCACCGTGGTCGTGAGCGTGCTCTCGAACGGCGGGCTTGCGGCGGCGGTCCAGGACGCAGGCGGGCAGATCGTCCGGACCCCTGTCGGCGACAAGTACATCCTCGACGCGATGCTCGTCTCAGGCGCCGGCCTGGGTGGCGAGAAGAGCGGGCACGTGATCGTCGCCGAGCACGCGAACGCGGGCGACGGCATCGTGACGGCGCTCGAGGTCCTCGGGATCCTCGCGCGTCGCGGCCGGCGGCTCTCGGAGCTCGTCGACACGATCCCGCTGTACCCGCAGCAGCAGCGCAGCGTCCGGGTGCGGCACAAGGACCAGTGGGACGCCGACTCCCTGCTGACTGCCGCGGTCCGCGCGGCGGAAGCCGAGCTCATGCCCGGCGGTCGCGTCCTGGTCCGGCCGTCCGGGACCGAGCCGGTGCTGCGCATCATGGTCGAGGGCGAGGACGAGTCGGTCGTCTCCTCGCTCGCCGACGGGCTCGCCGCACTCGCGACCGAGCGTCTCAACCAGCCGGCCTAGGGGAGCGTCCTGCATGTGCGGCATCGTCGGTTACAGCGGCCCTCGACAGGCGGCGCCCATCCTGCTCGACGGGCTGGCGCGGCTCGAGTACCGGGGATACGACTCGGCGGGCATCGCGCTCGTCTGCGACGACGGGTCGATGTTCGTCGAGAAGAAGGCGGGAAAGCTCGAGAACCTCCGGGCCGCGGTCGGCGCGACGCCGCCCCCGTCGAGCGTCGGTCTCGCGCACACCCGCTGGGCCACCCATGGCCGGCCGAACGACCTGAATGCGCATCCGCACGCCGACTGCTCGGGCGACATCGTCGTGATCCACAACGGGATCATCGAGAACTTCCGGGAGCTGCGCGACGGGCTCGAGAGGCGCGGCCACCGGCTGGCGTCGGAGACCGACACCGAGGCGATCGCGCACCTCGTCGAGGAGGAGTACGCCGGCGACATCGCGGAGGCCGTCCGGCGCGCGCTCGCTCGCGTGTCCGGCGCCTACGCGCTCGTGGCGCTCCATCGCTGCGAGCCCGGGCGGCTCGTCGGCGCACGCATGAACGTGCCGCTGATCGTCGGGATCGGGGACGACGAGAGCTTCGTCGCCTCCGACGTCGCCGCGGTCCTCACCCACACGAACCGGGTCATGTTCCTCGAGGAGGGAGACGTCGCCGACCTCGACGGCGCTTCCGTCCGCATCACCTCTCTCGACGGGACGCCGCGGGAGCGGCCCGTCCAGACGATCGACTGGACCATCGAGGCCGCCGAGAAGGGCGGATACCCGCACTTCATGCTCAAGGAGATGCACGAGCAGCCCGAGGCGATCCGGGCCGCGATCACGGGCCGCATCGTCCACGACCGGCTGTCCCTCGACGAGCTCGAGCCGGTGCGCGACGCGCTGGCGACCGCGACGCGGGTCGAGTTCGTCGCGTGTGGGACGGCGGCGTACGCGAGCATGGTCGGGGCGAACCTCGTCGAGTCGCTGGCCGCGTTGCCTGCACGCGTGACAGTCGCGAGCGAGTTCCGGTACGCGCCACCGCCGCTCGACGAACGGACGCTCGTCGTGGCCGTGAGCCAGTCAGGCGAGACGGCCGACACGCTCGCCGCCACCCGGCTCGCGCGCTCACGCGGGTGTCCCATCGTCGCGATCACGAACACGGTCGGGTCGGCGCTCACCCGTGAGACCGACGCGGTCTGCTTCCTGCAGGCCGGCCCCGAGATCGCCGTCGCCGCCACGAAGACGTTCGTCACCCAGGTCACGGTCGTCACGATGCTCGCCGCCGTCATCGCACGGGCGCGCGGCCGGCTCGATCCCGCGTTCGAGCGCGACCTCGTCCGCGGCCTCCGTGCGCTGCCCGCCCAGGCCGAGCGCGCGCTGGCGCTGGACCCGCTGATCCGCGAGGCCGCGAAGCGGTACGTGAACAGCCAGGGGTTCATGTTCGTCGGGCGGGGCGTGGGGTATCCGCCGGCGCTCGAGGGCGCGCTCAAGCTGAAGGAGATCAGCTACACGCACGCGGAGGGGTACGCGGCCGGCGAGCTCAAGCACGGGCCGATCTCGCTGCTCGACGCCGAGGTGCCGCTCGTCGCCGTCGCCACACGCTCGGGCGTGCAGGACAAGCTGCTGTCGAACGTCATGGAGGGCCGGGCCCGGGACGCGCGCGTGATCGCGGTGTCGACGGAGGGCGACGACCAGGTGTCACGGTACGCGGACGACGTGTTCGCGGTCCCCGACACGCTCGAGGCCCTGAGCCCGGTGCTCGCGGTCATCCCGCTGCAGCTGTTCGCGTACCACATGGCGGTCGCCCGGGGCACGGACGTGGACCAGCCGCGCAACCTGGCGAAGTCCGTCACGGTCGAGTAGCGTCGCCCGATGGGACGTGCGACGGATTCGGGGCGGGAGCGCGTGACGGGAGGCTCCGTCGGCGCGGCGGGCGCGAGCGAGGCCGCGTTGGGGCCGAGCGGCGGCGACACCTCGTCGGCGGCCCCGGCCGATGGCGCCATCGCGGAGCTCGGCGTCGACATCATCCGGGTCGATCGCATTCACGCCGCGCTCGAGCGCCACGGTGAGCGATTCGCGCGCCGGGTCCTGACGGCGGCGGAGGCGGCCTACGTCCGATCGAACGCGGAGCGGTTCGCGGGACGGTGGGCGGCGAAGGAGGCGGTGAGCAAGGTGCTCGGGCTTGGCGTTCGAGGCGTCGGATGGCGCGACATCGAGGTCGTCCGGCTGCCGACCGGCCAGCCGGCCGTCCGGCTCTCCGGCCGCGCGCATGCCCGCGCCCACCAGCTCGGCATGGGCCGGATCGCGCTCTCGATCACGCACGAGCGGGAGTACGCCGTGGCCGTCGCGTCGGGAGTCCGGACAGCGGGTGGAGCGTTCCTGTTCCCGCCGGACATCGAGGAGCGGCTCGACGAACGCGAGCAGCGGCTCGTCGGGCGCCTCGAGCGGATCCGGGCGCTGGGCCGCGAGGTCGTGGAGGCGCGGGAAGCGAGCGGCACGGAGTCCGAACCGGCGGAGGTCGACGGGTGAGCGGGCCGTCCCGTCGCCCGATCCAGGTGCTCGACGACGACGCCGTCGCGGCGCTCCTGCCGGTCCGCGATCCTCGCGCGCACAAGGGCGACAACGGCCGCGTGCTGCTCGTCGCGGGCTCGCTGGACTTCACCGGTGCCGGGCTCCTCGCGAGCCATGCCGCCGGCCGGGCCGGTGCCGGGCTTGTGACGCTCGCCGTGCCTCGCTCGCTGCAGCCCGTCGTCGCCGGTCGCTTCGTCGAGGTCATCACCCACGGCCTGCCCGAGCGTGAGCCGTTCGAGGTCGATCCGGAGGCTGCCGCGGCCGAGGTCGCGGGACTGGCTCACGACGCGCTCGTGCTGGGTCCGGGGCTTCGCCGGTCCGATGCGAACGACGCGTTCGTGAACGCCGTGCTCGCCGGCGCCGGCGCCGGCGCGGCAGCCGGCGGAGACACCCCGGCCGCCAGAGGTGCGGCAGGCGCCAGAGGCACCGCACGCCGCGGAGACGCCGCGGCCCGCGGTGGCGCGTCCGGTCGCGAACCCGCTCCCGTGCTCGTGGATGCCGAGGCGCTCAACGCGCTGTCGCGGACGCCCGGGTGGCACGAGCGGGTGCGTCGGCGCTGCGTGCTGACCCCGCACCCCGGCGAGTTCCGGCGGCTGCGGCCGGAGGCCGAGGGCGACCTTTCCGGGGACGACGAGGCGCGCGAGCGGGCGGCGCGTGACGCAGCGGAGGAGTGGGGACAGGTCGTGCTGCTCAAGGGCGCGCGGACGGTCATCGCGGGCCCGGATGGAGAAGCGGCGCGGCTGCCGTTCGAGAACCCCGCCATGGGCACGGGGGGCACGGGCGACGTCCTGTCGGGGATCATCGGCGCGCTGCTCGGGCAGCGCCTCGACGCGTATGCCGCCGCGTGCCTCGGCGCGTACCTGCACGGCGCGGCGGGCGAGGTCATCCGGGAGCGACTCGGCGACAGCGGGTTGCTCGCGTCCGACCTGCCGGCGGAGGTCGCGCACGCGCGGCACCGGCTCGCGAAGCTGCGCGACCGCCGGGCCGGCACGGGACGGCGCGTCGGATTCGCGATGCGCGGAGGAGGCGCGTGAGCCTCGCGGGCGAGGCGAACCTGCGCGCGCCGCTCGATATCCGGCTGCACGCGGCCGGTCTCCCGCCGCTGCCCCGGTCCGCATGGCTCGAGATCGATGTCGCGGCGCTGGCCGCGAACGTCGCCACCATCAGGTCCCTGCTGCGGCCGAACGTGCGGCTCGCCGCCGTCGTCAAGGCGGATGCCTACGGGCACGGTCTCGTGCCCACCGCGCGGGTGTTCGCGGCCGCAGGCGTCGACTGCCTGTGCGTGGCGACGCTCGACGAGGCGATCGCGGTCGCCGGCGCGGCACCCGACGTGTCCGTGCTCACGCTGTTCCAGCCCCCCGCGGACGGGATGTGCGAGGCCGCGGCGCGCGGCATCGAGGTGACGCTCTCGGCCGAGGGCACCGTGCCGGAGCTGGCGTGCCCGGGGCTGACCGCGGAGCGGCCGCTCCGCGTGCACCTCGAGATCGACACGGGGCTGCAGCGCGCCGGAGTCTCCCCGGCCCGGGCTGGCGCGGTCGCGTCGGCACTGCTCGCGATCCCCGGCGTGCAGCTGGTCGGGACGTGGTCGCACCTCGCGAGCGCACATGACGCGGCGGTCAGCGCGGAGCAGTCGTCGCGGTTCCGCGACGCGTGCCGCGCGGTCGAGGCGGCCGGAGGTCGCGTGATCCGACACATCTGCGCCACCGGCGGCGTGTTCGCGGCGACGGCTCCCCAGCTCGACATGGTGCGCGTCGGCCTGGCCCTCTACGGCGTGCTGCCCGACGCATTCCCGGCGGCGCCCGGCGCACGCGCCGCGGCCGCGCGCCTGCGTCCGGCCATGTCCCTCCGCGCGCGGGCCCTCCGCATCGCCGACGTGGAACCGGGGGAGGGCGTGGGGTATGGGGCGCGCTGGCGGGCGGACCGGCCCTCGCGCGTCGCGACCCTGCCGGTCGGGTACGGCGACGGCTGGGCCTACGCGTCGGCGGGGCGGACGAGCGCGCTCGTGCGGGGCACGCGCGTGCCGCTCGTCGGCAGCGTGGCCATGGATGCGATCGCCGCGGACGTGACCGACGTGCCGGGAGTCGGGCTCGGCGACGAGTTCGTGCTGCTCGGGGAGCAGGAGGGTGACCGGATCGCGGCCGTGGACCTGGCGCGCGAACGCGCCACGATCCCGTACGAGATCGTGACCGCGATGGCGCGGCGACTGCCTCGCGTGTACGATGCCGGCGGCGACCTGTTGAGCGTGCGGACGCTCTCGGGCGAGTCGCGCGCGGCGCGGGCGAGAGGGCAATGACTGGCGTGCGGCTGTGGAACGGCGACATCTGCGACCTGCAGGTCGACGCGCTCGTCGTGCCCGCGATGCCGACCCTGTTCATGACCTACGGCGTTGCCGCGGCCGTGAAGCAGCGCGGCGGACACGGCATCGAGTTCGAGGCCGCGTCGCGCGGACGGCAGGAGGTGGGAACGGCCGTGGCGACCGGCGCTGGCTCGCTCGCCGCGCGCCACGTCATCCACGCCGTCTCCGCCGGGCCCGATCGGAAGACGTCGACGGGCGCGATCGACGCCGCGACCCGGTCCGCGCTCCGGCTCGCGGACTCGCTGGGCGCAGGCGTCGTCGCGTTCGCGCCGCTCGGCTCGCCGCTCGGCGGCGTCCCGCTCGCCGAGTCGGCGCGCGTCATGCTCCGGGCGCTCCACGAGACGCTCGGCGCGACGTCCGTCGGCGAGGTCGTCATCGCCCTGCGGTCGGCGGCCACGTACGCCATCTTCCGCGAGGAGTTGAGCCGGCAGCGGATGCTGCGCGCCGTCCAGGTGACGCCGGGATCGGAGCTCGTCGGCATCCCCATCGCACCCGCCGACGCTGCGAGCGCAGCCGATCCCGAACCGGTCGCGGTGATCGCCTCGGCCCCGGCGCCAGCGGGCGCGAGCCCCGCGCCGGGAATCGCCGGCCGGCCCTCGCCCGGCGCCGATCATCCGACCCCTGGTCCGGCCGACGGACCCGGCGATCCCTCCGCGGACATCGTCACCGCGACTCGGGCGGGGCGATGAACGACCCGCGGTTCCTCCGGCCCGAGGAGGTCCAGGACGAGCTCGTCGATGCCGTCGCGCGCGAGGTCCAGATGCGCGGCATGACCACGAGCATGGTGCTGTTCCTCGAGGCGAGCCGGCCGTACCGGCCCCTCGGCAGCCCCGCGATGCTGTTCTTCGACCCCGTCCTGCGGAGCATCCTGACCGGCGGCATCGCCGGCGTCGAGCGCGTTCTCGCCGACGAGAGCGGGATCGAACGGCTGATCGAACGGCTCGAGGAGCTCGACGAGGAGTCGCGCTGGGACTCCTGACCCGCGCGCCGGCGCGTATCCGGCGGGCGCCCGTCCGGCTCGCGAGCGACGCCTGCCGCGTCCGACGCGGACCGGACAGGCCGGGTAGGATCATCGGGTGACCTCCGGCGCCACCCCCTCGTTCACCATCGACGTCGGATCGGCCTCGATCGCGGCCGCCCTCATCGCCCCGCTCGACGGCCGTCGCCGGCTGCTCGCATCTGCCGCGGCGCCCGTCGCCGTCGGCGCCGAGGCGCTGCTGCGGCACCTCGTCAACCGGGTCTCCGCCGCGGACGCCGACACCCTGCCCCACCCTGCGGCCTGGCCGGACTGGCCGCGCGTCGAGTGCCGCACGGTTCCTCCGCCACGCGTCGCGCTCGCCGGCGTCTCGCAGCGCGCCCTCGAGCCACTCGAGCGCGAGTTCACGCGGGAGGGATGGCGTGTGACGGCGAGCGTGACCGCGGATCGCGCGCAGGCGTACGATGCGGCGCTCGCCATCCGCGATCCCGAGCTCGACCTCCTCGTCGTCGGAGCACCCGACGGGACCGCCCGCGACGCGATCGCGCAGCTCCTCGCCGTGGTCGGCGCCGTCGCGTCACAGCGGCCCGGGCTGCCGGTCGTCCTCTCCGGTGGCGGCGCGACGGCTGTGCCGGGTGTCGCACCCGACCGGACCCTCCGGGGCCACGGGCCGGCCGACACCGTCGCGGTGTCGCGGCAGGCCATCCCCGGCCGGCTCGCCGGACGCGAGGCCTTCGTCCGGTCGGTCGCGTCGCTCGCCCAGATCCTCGACCTCCGCGTCGAAGGCGTCGACGTCGGGCACGAGGCGGCGACGCGCCTCATGGCCTCACCCGACGGCGTCCTGCGCCGCATCGTCCTCGCGGACGGGGCGCTCGTCCCGTCGGCCGCGCTCGAGGACCAGCGCCTGCTCGACGCCATCGCTCGCTGGTCGCCCCTGCCCGACGACGCGTACGTCGTCCGTGACCGGCTGCGGAACCTGCGGATCGCGCCCTGGCGCGACGCCACGTCGGACGGCGCGCGGCTGCGGCTCGCCGCGGCGCGTGCGGCGCTCGAGCGGCTCCAGGATGCCTGGGGAGACGACGGGCGAGACCACGCCGGCGGCGTGCAATGGCCCTTCACCGATCGCCATGGCCACGTCCCGACGACGGCCCCCGACCTCCTGGTCGCGAGCGGCGGAGCGTTCGCGGCGCCGCCCGGACCCGCCGTCGCGCTCGCGCTCGTCGACACGCTGCGGCGACCCGGGGCCGTCGTCCTCGCGCACGACCACGCGCGCGTGCTCGGCCCGATCGGGATGCTGACCGACGAGGACGAGCGGAGACGGTTCCTGGCCGAGATCGTCGACGCCGCGCTCCTGCCGCTCGGCAGCGCGATCGTCGCACCGGGCCTCCGCGCCGCGCGGCGGGGGACGGTCAGGGTCACGGTCCACGGCGTCACGACGACCCTGCCGTTGACGGCCGGCGCGGTGCAGGTCGTCGACCTGCCCCCGGGGGTGTCCGCGACCGTGGAGCTGGAGTCGCCCGACAGCCTGTTCGTCGGGGCCCGCGCGCGCCGCGTGTCGTTCGAGGTCACCGGCGGCCTCGGAGGCCTGCTCGTCGACACCCGCGAGATCCCGCTCCGTCTCCCGGATCGCGCGGAGCGGCGGCGCGCATACCTCGATGCCTGGCAGCGGCCGCTCTGGACGAACGCCGAGCCATGATCCTGCCGGACCCCCTCGACCGCATCCCGCCGCGCCTCGCCTTGACGCACCAGCCCATCGTCCGTGTGGCGCTGCGCCCGGGTGACCGGCCGCTCGTCGCGAACGGCGACCGGGTCGAGCCCGGGCAGCCGATCATCGAGCGGCTGAGACACGCGCAGGTTGGCGAGCACGGACTGCACGGGCACGCGATGCCTGCCCCTGGCACGACGTTTGCCGAGGGCGCGTCCGTCGCCGGATCGGGACGCCGCGCGCTGCGGTTCGACGGTGCGGGCGAGGTGGTCTGCACGCTGCCCGGCGGCCGCGTGCGTGCGGTCGTCTCCCGGCACCTCGCCACGGTCGAGTCGCCCGTCGCCGGGACGGTCACGGCCCTCGACGCGACCGCGCTGTCGCTCCGCGCCGACGGGACGGGGATCGTCGCCGCGATCGCGGTCGGCGAGCCCGCATGCGGCCCGCTCGTCGTCGCCGTGGAGGGACCGTCGGCCGAGCTCCGCGCGCAACGGATCGACGTGCGGCACGCAGGATCCATCCTCGTCGCCGGGTCGCGTGTCGACGTCGAGAGCCTCACCAGGGCCCGGGCGATGGGCGTGCGCGGCGTGATCGTCGGAGGCGTCATCGGGACGGACGTGCACGCGCTCCGGGCGTCGACCGAACGCCAGGAGGCGTCGGTCCACGCGAGCCCGCCGTTCGCGCTGGTCGTCCTCGACGGATACGGGAAGCGGCCCATCCCGCCGGACGCCTGGGAGTCGCTGACGGAGGCGGCGGGACAGACGGTCGGGATCGCGACGACCCCTGCGATGGTGCTGCTGCCTCCGGATGCGGTGGCATCCCGGACGGACGGGTCGCGCGTCCGGGTCGTGTCGGGACCGTTCCTCGGCCGGACCGGCCGGGTCCTCGAGATGATCGGTCTCCGGCGCCTGTCCGGGGGCGTCTACCAGGAGTCGGCGCGCGTCGCGCTCGACCCCCTGGCGCCTCCCGGCGCGAACGACGTCGTCGAGCTGCCGATCGCGGACCTGGAGCGTCATGGCTGAGCAGCGAACGCTGGGGGGACCATCAGTCGTCGTCCGGAGCGGGTCGGCCGAGGCGACGCGTTCGCTCGCCGCGCACGTCGCGGAGGTCGCCCGGGCCGGCGACGTCGTCGCCCTGCGGGGCGATCTCGGCGCGGGGAAGACGCAGTTCGCGAAGGGGTTCGCGCGCGGCCTGGGGGTGTCCGCCGTCGTCAACAGCCCGAGCTTCACGCTGATGGCGGAGTACCGCGGCCGGCTGCCGCTGTTCCATCTCGACCTGTACCGGATCGCGGGCGCCGCGGACGCACTCGCCGGCGGGCTCCTCGACGAGCGGCAGCAGTCGGGCGTGACGGTCATCGAGTGGGCCGAGCGCCTGGACGGGCCCGTCGGGGGATCCGACCTCGAGGTGCGGTTCGAGGGCTCAGGGGACGAGGTGCGCCGGATCGCGCTGCTCGCGCGCACGGACCGAGGACGGCCGTACGTGGAAGCGGCGCAGGCGTGGCTGGAACTGGCGGAGCGGCCGTGACCGGGTTCGAGGCCGCTGGGCGCCACGTCCCCGGGAGCGGATGGCTCGTGGGGATCGACACGGCCACGCGCCGCGCGGCGATCGCGATCGGGACGGGGCGGGGCACGCCGCGCGCCTGGCGCTCGTGGGAGGCCGGCTACCGGCACGGCGAGGAGCTGCTCGCGGTGCTCGACGAGCTCATGCGCGAGGCCGGGATCGGGCTGTCGGACGTGGGGGCGATCGTCAGCGGCATCGGCCCGGGCGCCTTCACGGGGCTGCGAGTGGGGCTCGCGACGGCGAAGGGACTCGCGTACGGGCTCCACGTGCCGCTCGTCGGCATCGCGTCGACCCGGGGCCTCGCGCTCGCGGCGCTGGCGTCCGGCACGCTGCCCGGTGACGCGGGATCCCCGGCGAGGCACGCTCCGGCGTGGGACTCCCGGGAAGGGCCGGCTACGGTGGCGGTGGCGATGCCCGCGGGTCCGCACGATCGCTACCTGGCGCGATATCGGGTGACGTCGGGTGCCGGTGACATCGGCCGGCGGGGAGCGCCGGGTCGGGGCGACGTCGGCCGGCGGGGCGAGGCGGCCCGCGATGCCCGAGGACCCCAGGGTGGGGAAGGCCGCGCCCTCGAACTCGAGCCCATCGACGACCCCGTCCTCGTCCCCGGCGGCGAGGCCATCGAGCCATTGCTCGAGGATGCGACGCTCGTGGCGGTCGACCTGGCGGGCCGGCCCGGTGTCAGTGACGACGCGCTGGTCCTCGGCCGGGCGGCGCAGGAGGGGCTCGGGGCCGCGCTCCTGGCCGCGGGGCGAGAGGCGCTCGACCGCGGGGACGTCGACGATGTGGCGGCGCTCGTGCCCGCCTACGTGACGCTGCCGCGCGGCATCACCGCGCAGACGGGGACCATCGAGTGGTCACGCGACCTCCGGTGACCGTCGTCATCGAGCCCATGCGGGTCGATGACATCGCCGCCGTGCACGACATCGAGCGTGCCAGCTTCAGTGCCCCATGGCCGACGTACGCGTTCCGGCAGGAGCTCGAGTCCAACAGGCTCGCGCGCTACCTGGTCGCGAGGGACGGCGGCCGGATCGTCGGCTATGCCGGCCTGTGGCTGATGGTGGACGAGGCCCACATCACGACGTTCGCGGTCGCGCCGGAATCGCGCCGGCAGGGGATCGGCGAGCGGATGCTGCTCGAGCTGCTGCAGGTCTCCGAGTCGGTCGGGGCGGCCGTCGCGACGCTCGAGGTCCGGGTCTCGAACATGCCCGCGCGTCGCCTGTACGAGAAGTACGGGTTCCGGCCGGTCGGCGTGCGGCCGCGGTACTACACCGACAACAACGAGGACGCGCTGATCATGACGACGGGGGAGCTGACCTCGAAGGAGATGCGAGGGCGACTCGCACGGCTGTCGGCCGAGCTGCTCGGACGGGAGCCGGGCCGCCGCGAGTCGGCCACGGCGAACGGGCGGTCGGGCGCGGCGGACGGCGGCGAGGTGGCCGGGTGACCGCAAGCGGGATCGTCCTTGCCGTCGAGACCTCGTGCGACGAGACGGCGGTCGCGGTGGTCGAGCACGGGCGCCGGATCCGGGCGAGCGTCGTCGCCAGCCAGGTCGCAATGCACGCGGCGACGGGCGGCATCGTCCCCGAGGTCGCGGCCCGGGCGCACCTGCGCTGGATCGTGCCGGTCTTCGAGGAGGCGCGCGCCGGTGCGGGGATCGACGACTGGTCCGAGATCGAGTCGGTTGCGGTGACGTACGGGCCCGGGCTCGCCGGTTCGCTGCTCGTCGGCATCAACTTCGCGAAGACGCTCGCGTACGTGCACGGCCGGCCGCTCGTGCCGGTCAACCACCTCGAGGGCCACATCTACGCCGCATGGCTTCTCGACCGCGACGAGCCCGAGCGACCCGCGCCGCCGTTCCCGCTGATCGCGCTCGTGGTCAGCGGCGGCCACACCTTCCTCGTCGAGATGCGCGACCACCTCGACTACCGGTTCCTCGGGCAGACCGTCGACGACGCGGCGGGCGAGGCGTTCGACAAGGTGGGACGGCTGCTCGGCCTCCCGTACCCGGGCGGTCCGGCGATCATGAAGGCGGCCGCCGGTGCGGTCGACCACGACGTCGAGTTCCCTCGCGCGTGGATGGGAGACTCGTACGACTTCAGCTTCAGCGGCCTGAAGACGGCCGCACGGCGTGCGATCGAGGCGCGCGGCGGCACCGACGCGCTTGCGCCGGACCTCGTGGCCGAGCTCGCGTACGGCTTCCAGGAATCGGTCGTCGACGTGCTCGCGACGAAGACGGGGCTTGCGGCCGAGCGCACGGGGGCACGTGCGATCATCCTCGGCGGCGGTGTCGCGGCGAACGCGGTGTTGCGGGACCGGGTGGCCGAGCGGGCGGCGAACCTCGGGATCCCGCTGATCGTGCCGCGCCCGGCCCTGTGCACCGACAACGCCGCGATGATCGGGGCGGCCGGCTTCTTCCGGACGCGCGCCGGGACACGCGCCTCGCTCGACCTGGACGCGCGCCCGTCGCTGCCGCTCGTCGGTTGACCGCCCTCGCTCGGCTCCTCGACCGGCGATGAGTTCGCCCGTCGACCCGCTCGACCCCGTCCACCTCGGGCCGGAGTCCGTCCGGCGCCACCTCCACCGCCATGGCCTCGAGCCGCGGCGTTCACTGAGCCAGAATCACCTGGCCGATGGCGAGGTCCTCGAGGCGATCGTGTTCGCGGCCGATCTGACGCCGGGCCGCCGGGTGCTCGAGATCGGGCCCGGCATCGGGATCCTCACGGGAGCGCTCCTCGCGCGCGGCGCCTCCGTGACCGCGGTCGAGGTCGACGCACGGCTGGCCGCGCACCTCGCCGACCGCTTCGCTCCGGCCATCGATTTGGCAGGGCACGAACCCGACGTCCCCGGAGGCCTGCGCCTCGTCGAGGCCGACGCCCTGGACGTTCCGATCGCGGACCTCGTGAAGGCCCCGTACGACCTCGTCGCGAACCTTCCGTACCACATCACGAGCCCGACTCTGCACCACGTCCTCGGCGAGGAACCTCGCCCGGACCGGTTCGTGCTGATGCTCCAGCGCGAGGTCGCGGAGCGGATCGCCGCGGCCCCGGGCGGCATGAGCTACCTCAGCGTGTTCGTCCAGTACCACGCGCGCGTCGAGGTCCTCCGGATCGTGCCGGCGGCCGCGTTCGAGCCGGCGCCCGAGGTCGACTCAGCCGTGCTCGTCGGGACGACGCGTCCGCGGCGGCTTCCGGCCGAGCAGGAGGACGCCCTCTGGCGTCTGGTGCAGGCGGGGTTCCGCGAACGGCGCAAGATGGTCCGCAACGTGCTCTCGCGGCAGCTGACCGCGCTCGGGCGCGACCGGATCGACGCGGCGCTCGAGGCGACGGGGATCGTGCCGGACCGGCGGCCGCAGACGCTGTCGGTCGAGGAATGGCTCAGGCTCGCGGAGACGCTCGGGATGATCGGCGACGAGTGGCGCGCGGACGACTCGCGCGGCCCCAGGCAACCCGACGACGGTGCGTCGCGCGGCGCGCGAGTCGGGGACACGGATGCCGCGACCGGACCAGGCCCGGCATGACGTCCGGGAGCACTGGACCGGCAGCCCGTCGACCCGGCATTCGGTCGCGGCTTTCGGCGGCGGCGCCGGCGAAGATCAACCTCGTCCTCGAGGTGGGGCCGCGCCGACCGGACGGGTTCCACGAGCTGCGGTCGACGTTCGCGCCTCTCGAGCTGGCCGACACGCTGTCGGTCAGCATCCGCGGCGGCGACGGCGACGAACTGAGCGCCCCGGGCAGCGACACCCTCTCGATCGACGGCCCGGCCGACGTGCCGGTCCAGGGCAACCTCGTGCTCCGCGCCGCGACGCTGCTGCGGGCCGAAACGTCCCGCCCGCTTCCGGCGCTCGCGTTCCGGCTCCGGAAGCGGATTCCCGCCGCGGCCGGCCTCGGCGGCGGAAGCAGCGACGCGCTCGCCGCCCTCGACCTCGCGGCGGCCGCCTGGGGACTCCGGCTTCCCGTCCGTCGCCGCGTCGCGCTTGCGGCCGAGCTCGGATCGGACGTGCCGTTCTTCGCGATCGCCGGCTGGGCGCTCGTGCGCGGCAGGGGCGAGCGACTGCGGCGGCTGCCGGCACCGACAGGTGGCCGTCTCGGCGTCCTCCTCGTCGTCCCCGCGGCCCGGCTTTCGACGCGCGAGGTCTTCGCCGCGTTCGATGCGTCTCCCGGGACGAACCCGCAGCAGCCCGAGAGCCGTGCGGGAAGCACGCCGCACGGGGCCGCATCCCGGCTGGCGCGCCGGCTGCGAGAGGGCGCGTCGGCGGCGGACGTGGCGGCGATCCAGCCCGCCAACGACCTGCTGCCCGCCGCGGAGGCGTTGATGCCCGGCCTCGCGCGGTTGCGTCGTGACCTCGCCGAGGCGCTCGGCCGGCCCGTGCACCTCACCGGGTCGGGGCCGACGCTCGCGGTCCTCTATCCTTCGCCCCGTCAAGCCCGCTCGGCCCGCGAGGCCGTCCTCGACGGGCTGGCCCGAGGCGCGCTCATTGCGCCGGGCGGCTCGGCGGAGGTGATCCCGACGGCCACGGTTCGGGACGGCGTGGCGCGCGCCCCCCACGGCGTGGCGAGCGCCCCCCACGGCACGGACGGACGGCCGAGGTCCACGCCGTCGCGCACGCCGGCGCGTACGCTGCGGATGACGGAGGGGGCACCTTGACCGACCGGATGGAGGAGCAGCCATGACGGACGCCATCTCGACCACGAACGCGCCTGCGGCGATTGGACCGTACAGCCAGGCCGTGCGAGCGAACGGCATGCTGTTCTGCTCCGGACAGCTCGGGCTCGACCCGGCGACGGGCGAGTTGAGCGGCGACACCGGGGCGCAGGCCGACCGGGTCCTGCGGAACGTGCGCGCACTGCTCGAGGCGGCCGGAGCGGGGATGAGCGACGTCGTCCGGACGACGATCTACCTGGCCGACATGGCCGACTTCGCGACCGTCAACGAGGTGTACGCACGCCACTTCGAGGAGCCGTATCCGGCGCGCTCGACGGTCGCCGTCGCGGCGCTTCCTCGCGGGGGGCGGGTGGAGATCGAAGCGACCGCGCTGCTGCCGGACCGGCGATGACGCTCGACCGCGTCCCGTCGTCGGTGAACGCCGCGTCCGGACCGGCGACGTGGGGCACGTCTGCGATGGCGCTCCCGCCGGCCGGCGTTGACACCCCTGCCGCCGCACCGGAGAATCGCTCCGACGTGTCGAACAACCCTCCAGGTCGCGACGGGCGGCCCGCGTCGTGAACGACGTCCCGTCCGCTCCGGTCGCCGTCATCCTGGCCGCGGGATC